>NZ_CP058278.1:0-301026 GCF_013389455.1 Flavobacterium inviolabile
ATGAATAAAACTGCGCAATCGGTATGGGAAAACTGTCTGTCATTCATAAAAGACAATATTCAGGATCAAGCATATAAAACTTGGTTTGAACCTATCAAAGCTGTTGAGCTTACTGATAACGCATTATATATTCAGGTACCTAGTAAGTTTTTTTACGAATGGCTGGAAGAACATTATGTAAAATTGCTCAAAGTTGCCTTAACAAAAGAACTTGGAGCGAGCGCAAAGTTACTTTATAAAATTAAAATGGAAAACACTTATGGCAATAAACTACCGTTCACGGAGCAGCTGCCAAGTGTTAGTCGTCCACCGGTAAAACCACAGGAAGTTGACGTACCGATTCAGAATAAAAATCCGGAGTTAAAAAATCCGTTTATCATACCGGGAATCCGCAATGTAAAAATCGAATCCCAGTTAAATGCCAATTACAGTTTCGACAATTTCCTGGAAGGGGAATCCAACCGTTTGGCCCGTTCTGCCGGTATGGCTGTTGCCAACAAACCGGGCGGAACTTCTTTTAATCCGTTATTGCTTTTTGGCGGTGTCGGATTGGGAAAAACCCACCTGGCACATGCTATTGGTGTGGAGATCAAAGAGAAGCATCCGGAGAAAACCGTACTGTATATTTCGGCAGAGGTTTTCACACAACAATATATCGATTCGGTTAAAAAGAATACCCGTAACGACTTCATTCACTTCTATCAGTTAATTGATGTACTGATCATTGATGACGTTCAGTTCCTTTCCGGAAAAGCCGGAACACAGGATGTATTCTTCCATATCTTTAATTATTTGCACCAAAATGGAAAACAGGTTATCCTTACTTCCGACAAAGCACCTGTGGACATGCAGGATATTGAACAACGCTTACTTTCCCGTTTTAAATGGGGATTGTCTGCCGAAATTCAACAGCCGGATTATGAAACCAGAACCGCTATCTTAAAAAATATTTTATACCGCGACGGCGTGGAAATGCCGGACGAGATTGTAGAATATGTAGCCAAGAACATCAAAACCAATGTCCGTGAACTGGAAGGCGCCATCATTTCATTGATCGCACAATCTTCTTTCAACAAACGGGAAGTAACTACCGAATTAGCCAAACAAGTCGTTGAGAAATTTGTTAAGAATGTAAAACGTGAAGTTTCTATTGATTATATTCAAAAAGTGGTTTCCGATTATTTCCAGTTGGACATCGAAACTTTGCAATCCAAAACCAGAAAGCGTGACGTGGTTCAGGCAAGACAGCTGGCAATGTTTTTCGCTAAAAAATTCACAAAAGCTTCTTTAGCCAATATCGGATCACAAATTGGCGACAGGGATCACGCAACCGTTTTACACGCCTGTAAGACTGTTGACAATCTTGTTTCTACCGATAAGCAATTCAAAAAATACGTAGACGATATCCACAAGAAGTTATCCTTATAACAGCATGCCTATAAAGATTTTAATGGTTTGTCTGGGGAACATCTGCCGCTCCCCGCTGGCTGAGGGAATTTTAAAAAGTAAACTTCCCCGGGAATCTTTTTTTGTAGATTCTGCCGGAACCGGAGGATGGCATGCCGGAGAGCTTCCCGACAATCGTTCTATACTGACCGCAAAAAACAAAGGTATTGATATTACCGACCAGCGGGCCCGTCAATTTAAGTTATCCGATTTCCAAAACTTTGATTATATCTTCGCCATGGACAATTCCAACTTTAAAGACATTATCCGCCTGGCTCCTGACGACACTGCAAAATTAAAAGTCAAACTCATTTTAAATGAGCTTTATCCCGGTGAAAACATCGCCGTTCCCGATCCTTATTATGGCGAACAAAACGGTTTCGAACAAGTTTACAATTTACTGAACGATGCCTGCGATATTATTGCCGACAAATTAAAAAACCAGCACTTATGAAACCAACCGCTCTTTATGGCAAGTTATACCTGATACCAACAACTTTAGGAGAAATGAATCCCGAAGATGTATTACCGCAAACCATAAAAAGAAGCATTGATTTCATTGATTACTATATCGTTGAAAACGAAAAAACCGCCCGCCGGTTTATCAAGAGCGTACATGCCGAAAAAAAACAGCCGGATTTAAAAATTTCCGTACTGAACAAACACACCGAAGCTTCCGAGCACAATGCCTTTATACAACCGCTTTTAGAAGGTCAGAACATTGGTTTAATGAGTGAAGCCGGTTGTCCCGGTGTAGCCGATCCCGGTGCGGCCATTGTAAAAATCGCTCATGAAAAAGGCATTCAGGTTGTTCCTTTAGTAGGTCCATCATCTATTCTTTTAGCAATCATGGCTTCCGGAATGAACGGGCAGAGTTTTGCCTTTAACGGTTACCTTCCGATTGACAAATCGGAGAAAAAACAAGCCCTGAAAAATTTTGAAAAGCTGTCACACGATAAGAACCAGTCGCAATTATTTATTGAAACACCTTATCGCAACAACAAGCTGATGGAAGATTTGTTACAGATTCTGCAGCCCAGCACACATCTTTGCATTGCCTGCGATATTACCCTGCCTACAGAGTTTATCAAAACCAGAACGGTGAACGAGTGGAAAAAAAATAAGGTCGATTTACATAACCGACCTTGTATTTTTATTATTCATAAAATGAATTAATTCATCTTTACTTTTGCATCCGGATTGGCTACAATATTAGATGTATCGTATCCTCCAAATCGTTTCATATAACTTCGCAGTGAAGTTCCGAAACCGTCTGTAAATCCGTTTGCACCATTACTTCTCAAAAAGCTTTTTACAGATCCTGCACCACCCAAGTGTGCCGCAGCCAGAATTCCTGATTCTGTAATTTTCACGCCTCTGATCACTTTACCTTCGTAACGGTCAATCTCTTTTCGTAACTCCCATTTATTACGGGCCAGAAGCGCTTTAAAAGCTTTCTCCTGCATTTTAGGGTTTTTCAGAAACTCAGCAGCATTATAAATTCCAACCGTTCTCAGGGTGCTTTTCCCGAACTGGTATTTCCCCATATAACCAAAAGGGTTAACCAGGTCATATAGTCCTAATGACTCTTTCACAGCAATTGCCTGCTTGAAGCCTACATAAGATTTACCGGTAAAAGGGAAATTGAAAAATACTTTGCTTGTTTCTTCCTCTGTGGGAACTAAATACGTGATCACTTCATCATCCTCTACATGAAATCCTTCTAATTTTTCTACCTCGAAAGCTTTAAAACCAGAACTGATTAAGGTGATTAGGAGTATCAATCCTAAAAAGTAAGTCCATCTTTTTATCATACATTTTGATTTCTCAAGCGCTGTCACCGACATGAAATTTCCGTTTGCAAATATAAGACAAAAATTATAAACCTGAAAATCAGCATGTTAAACTTTTCTAAAAATAGAACCAATGCCCGCGGAGCCTACTGAAGTCGCTGAGTTCCAAAGCGGGAGCGGGAATTTTTACGGTGTTTAAAATCGAGAAAACTGTTTTCAAAACCGGAGATTTTGTTTTAATTTTTTTAAAATCTATATCCAGACTAAATAAGATTTGGCGATACCGCCGGCTTTCAGAAGCAAATTCGGGCGGTAAGGTTTCCGCTCTTCCGGACAGCATTCCTTCGGCACTATAGCCCACTGCAAAGCTGAGCCATTCCGGCAGCATTTCCGTTTTGGTAAAGGCCTGTATATTTGCCGAAAGCCAGTACGTCTGTCCGTTATAATCCTTTAGCAGCTGTTCTTTTAAATCTTTCCCCAAAACATCCGGCCGCATCGCGGCATAACGGGTGGTATGAAATGAAAATTTCGGTGTGATGCGCTGTTCTTTCCACAGCAGTTCCTGCGACACATACAACAGAGTTCCGGAAGCATTAGCCACCACATCGCCCCAGGATGCTCCCCATTCCTGAGAAAATCCATCAAAGGTTTCCACTGCCGTTAAAAAGGCAAAGCCTAAAGTGGAACCATATACTAACTGTTCTTTTTTTGTCGGCACCACTCCATTCCAGCAACTCCGCTCCCATCCGTCCCATGTGGTAAGCAGTATAAACATGTCCCGCCTTATCCATCTGCATCCAGTCGCTGTTGTCGTTTTTAAAGTGAAAACCACTGCGCGGGTAATCTTTATACCACAATTGGTTCAAACCGATTAAAGCACCACCCAAAACAGTTCCTTCGGAGGCATACACCAGCGTTCTTCTTTGTTTGTTGAGCGTATCGGAAGGAATCAAAAAGGACTGCGCCTGTACAGAACCGAAAAACAACAGCAGTAAAAGACAAACCGTTGCATTCCATCCGGACATCATTTTCCCTAAAACAAAACTTCCCGATAAATACCGGGAAGCCGTCAAAATTTCTTTTGATTTGTATGTTGTACTATTTTGCAGGTTGCTTTTCAAAAATTAACGATTGATGCCCTGTTTGGCAAGCCATTCCACATATTTCTTTTTGTTCACACCATGCTGCGCCAAAGTTGCCGCAAATTCATGGTATCCGAATTTTTCAACACTTGCACAGAAATAGATATAATCGTGTTTTTCGGCATTTAAAACCGCATCGATAGCGTTAATATCCGGCATCGCGATTGGTCCCGGCGGCAATCCTGTATGAATATAGGTATTATAAGGAGAGTTAATTTTCAGGTCTTCATACAGTACGCGTTTGATCACTCTGTCGAAATCACCGCTTTCTCTTTTTACTGCATAAATAACCGTTGGATCTGCCTGAAGCGGCATGTCTACTTTTAAACGGTTCAGATAAACACCGGCAACCCTTGGTCTTTCGTCCACTTTTGCTGTTTCTTTATGTACAATAGCAGCTAATGCAGACACTTCCAATGGCGTTAAGTCCAATGCTTTTGCTTTTGCCAGGCGGTCTTCATTCCAGAATTTACGGTATTCCTTGATCATTTTATCGCGCACCTTGATTCCTGTGGTATTCCAGTAAAATTCATAGGTGTTCGGGATAAACATACTCAAAACATTATCTTCTGTAAAACCGTTTTCTGCCATAAACGTAGAATCGGTAAAGGTTTTCATCAAAGTAATGCTGTCCGGTTCAATCTGAGACGATAATCGCTGCACTAATTTCCCCAGGGATTCCTGATTGTTAAAAGCCATTTTCACCGGTACATTTTTGCGTAAAGCTCTTACGATATCAAAGCTGCTCATTCCGTTTGTTAAAAGGAATTTTCCGGATACCACATTCTGATCGTACCCTCTTTTGGAAGCGACAAAATCAAAATATTCCATATTGTTTACGTAAGGCTCCAATATTTTCTGCACTTGCGGATAGGTCGCATCGGTGGGTACATATACAAAGGTTTCATTTTCCGAAAATTTAGTATTGGCAGAAAACACTTTATTATACAGTATATAACCATAAATCAAAGCGATAAATAGCAATACCACCGAAAAGATGCTGATAATTTTCTTTACTTTCAAAATAAAAATACGATTAAGATTGATGAATTAATTGATAAACTCCTTCATCGGTAAACCGGTTTTGGGTGCGAACCCAATCCTTCTTCACCCCGATGCATTGGAAGCCAAAAGTAGTAAAAAGCTGAATACTCGCTACATTTTCTTGACTAATATTTGCATACAATTGATGTAATTGCAATTGCTCAAATGCAAACGCAATCAGTAAGCGTAACGCCTCTTTTCCAACACCTTTACTCCGGTCTTCCGTGTTTTTTATAACGATCCCGATTCCGGCTCTCCGATTTTTCGGATCAAAATCAAACAAATCGATCAGGCCTATTGCTTTAAAATCATCGTTTTTACAAATCGCCAGCCGCAATTGTTTGGCTTCATAGATATCCTGCTGTGCATTTTCAAGATACTGCCGTATTAAAAAGCGGCTATATGGGGTTTGCGTATTGCTTACTTCCCAAATCGCTTCGTCATTTTCGACAGCATACACAAATTCAAGATCTTCGGGTTCCAAAGCTCTCAGATAAATTTTATCTCCTTTTAGTGTTACCAACTGTTATTGCCTTAAAGTCTTATGAAAAATCGATTTCTCCTTTAAAAACCCGGGTAGCCGGGCCTTTTAGAAAAACCTGGGTAAAAAAGCCGTTTTTTTCCTGAAAGCTCACTTCCAGTTTTCCGCCTTCTACTTCCAGTTCAATCACAGAACCGGTTGTTTTTCCGGTTGCTTTCATGGCGATTGCCACAGCCGTTACTCCGGTTCCGCAGGAAAGCGTTTCATCTTCCACCCCTCTTTCGTAGGTGCGCACTGAAAATTTGTCCGTTCCCGTTTGGGCTACAAAGTTCACATTACTCCCCGTTTTTCCGTACAAATCGCTGTACCGGATCCGGGCACCTTCGTTTCTAACATCAAAGATCTTCAAATCGTCCACCAATTCCACGTGATGCGGCGAACCGGTATTTAAGAATACATGGTTTTCATGCTGCTCCACCGTATCCACATCTTTCATTTGCAGCGACACGATACCATTAGCCGCGATAGTTGCATGATGCAAACCGTCTGTCGCTATAAAAGTGGTCTGATCGTTAATAAGGTTCAGTTCTTTTGCAAAAGCCACGATACAGCGGCCTCCGTTTCCACACATGGAACTTTCGTTTCCGTCTGAGTTATAATACACCATACGAAAATCTGTCGATTCGTCATTTTCCAGCAGTATCAATCCGTCGGCACCTATGCCAAATCTTCTGTCGCACAGATATGCTACCAGTTTGGTATCATTTTTGGGAAATGTCAACTGACGGTTATCGATCATAACGAAGTCATTACCCGTTCCCTGATATTTATAAAAAGTTACTTTCATTTAGTATTCGAATATTAAATAAGGCTTTTGTGTAGTTGCTACAACGTTGCTTTTTTGCTTTTATTACCACTAAGGTAGTGATTCACAAAAGTACAAATATTAATGACACGTTAAAGATTGTTAAACGGGCGTTAAACCCTTTTTTTGAATTCCTGAAGTTTATAATTTTACTGTTAAATAATTAAACATACCAGCGAATATGAAAAGATTATCAAGCTTATTATTAGTTTCACTGTTAAGCGGAGCTATTACTCTGGGAGCTTACAAAGTTTTATTTGACCGCAATTCTCCCAATGATTCCAGACTTTCTATCGCATCAGACAATTACACCAGAAATGTAAGTTTAGGAGCTGAGAACATGGATTTTACAGCTGCTGCCGAGAATGCGGTACACACTGTTGTTCACGTTAAAAACGTTTCGGTTTCCAAAATACCGTCGAGCCCGTTAATGGAGTTCTTTTACGGTTACAGAGGTGACCAGCAGCAAACGCAAATCGGTACCGGTTCCGGTGTTATTATTACGGAAGACGGTTATATCGTAACGAACAATCACGTGATCCAGAATGCTACCGAACTGGAAGTTACCTTAAATAATAATAAGACGTATAAAGCCAGATTAATCGGTACCGACAGTAAAATGGATATCGCTTTACTGAAAGTAGATGCCGATGAAAAGCTGCCGTATGCCACATTTGGAAATTCCGACAATCTTAAGGTAGGCGAATGGGTTCTGGCTGTTGGTAATCCGTATAACCTTACTTCAACAGTAACTGCCGGAATTGTTTCGGCCAAAGCCAGAAATCTTTCCAACAACGGCATTCAGTCGTTTATACAAACCGATGCTGCCGTTAATCCCGGAAACAGCGGCGGTGCGTTAGTGAATACCCGTGGTGAGCTGATCGGGATCAACACGATGATCTCTTCGGTAACCGGTTCGTATGTGGGGTATTCTTTTGCCGTGCCGTCCAACATTACCCGTAAAATCATTGAAGATTTAATGGAATACGGAAATGTACAACGCGGTGTACTGGGTGTTGAAGGAACCGATTTGAACAGTGCCGCTTCAAAAGAATTTGGCGTGAAACTGACACAGGGCTTTTACATCACCAATGTTTCTAAAAAATCCGGTGCGGAAAAATCCGGATTACGCAAAGGCGATATTATCGTTAAACTGGACAATCAGAATATCAATTCGTATGCAGATCTCTCCTCATATATCAACACCAAACGTCCGAATGATGTGGTGATTGCCGGCATTATCCGCGATGGCGACCGCAGGGATGTAAAAATCGAGCTTACCAAAAGAGAGCTGCTGAATTATGAGTTTAACGGACTGGAGCTTGAAGACATTGGCGCTGCCGAAAAGAAAATGTTCAACATTAATTACGGGGTAAAAATAAAAGATGTAACCAGCGGCAATCTTCTGAAATATGCAAACGATTTAAAAGGCAGCATTATCTTAAATGTTGACGGTGCAAAAGCCACCGACATTGAAACGGTGTCCCGCGCTTTAGCCCGAAAAGGAGAAGATCAATCGGTTCGCTTAGAAATAATTACCAAAAAAGGAGTGCTTGTACAAGTCATCACCCAATAAAACGGAACCACAAAAACAAACCCGGCTTTTTAGTCGGGTTTTTAATTTTAAAAAACTTGTTTTTTCTAAAATAAATTCAGTAAAAATCAATACTTTTGCACCAATTTTACTAACAACACAATCTAACTTATTTACTTCATGAACAACAATAGTGCTGTATACGAAAAAGAGTTGGCTTTTCAGGCAGACAGAAGAAGAGCTGGCGTTGAATTTATCAAAATTATTAGCGACTTATGGTATGACAAATCAATTGAATTAGTTCTTTTCAGAAACCAATTGATCGACAGAAATGTAAGTGATATTATCAACTTACACGAATATGCAGGAGAATTTGTTCAAAAACCAATCAATATTTTCGATTCAGTAGAGATCGCAAGAGCTATCGAGTCTTTGGATTTACCACCTTCCCGTATTGATATTGGAAAACTTACTTATGAATATCATCTGGAAGATGATAAATATAACGATGCAACCGCTTTTGTTTTAGACAAACTGAAAAACGCAAAAGACACGCAGGACATCCAGCCGAAAGACGTTGTTTTATACGGTTTTGGCCGTATCGGACGTTTACTGGCACGTGAATTAATGTCTAAAATCGGCAAAGGACAACAATTGCGTTTAAGAGCTATTGTTACCCGTGATAAAAATGACGCTGTACTTCTTGAAAAAAGAGCTTCTTTATTGCGTTATGATTCTGTTCACGGTGATTTCGAAGGTTCTGTAATTGCTGATCCGGAAAACAATGCTTTGATTATTAACGGAACAACAGTACACATCATTACTGCCAATGCTCCGGAAGATATCGATTATACAAAATATGGTATTAACGACGCTTTGGTAATTGACAATACCGGTGCTTTTACAACAGAAGAAGCCCTAAGCCGTCACTTAACTTCAAAAGGTGCCGACAAAGTATTGTTAACTGCTCCAGGAAAAGGCGTACCGAATATCGTTTATGGTGTTAACCACAACGATTACAATCCGGATGAAGTAAAAATTTACTCTGCCGCTTCCTGTACAACAAACGCAATCACTCCTATTTTAAAAGCGGTAGAAGATACGTTAGGTGTTGTAAAAGGACACTTGGAAACGATCCACGCCTATACAAACGACCAGAATCTGGTTGACAACATGCACAAAAAATACCGTCGTGGAAGAGCTGCAGCTTTAAACATGGTTATTACCGAAACTGGTGCCGGAAGCGCTGTTGCAAAAGCTTTGCCTTCTTTAGCCGGAAAATTAACATCCAATGCTATCCGTGTACCGGTTCCAAACGGTTCGTTAGTAGTATTGAATTTAGAGGTTGAAAAAGCAACTTCTAAAGATGGTGTAAACGACATTATGAAACAATATGCTTTAGAAGGGGAACTTGTAGAGCAAATCAAATATTCTTTAAATAACGAACTGGTATCGTCTGATATCGTTGGAACTTCTGCTCCTTCAATTTTCGACAGCAATGCAACTATTGTTTCTGCTGACGGGAAAAATGTGGTTATGTATGTTTGGTATGATAACGAATACGGCTATAGCCACCAGGTAATTCGTTTGGCTAAATACATTGCTAAAGTAAGACGTTACATGTACTATTAATAGTCGTTATTAACGAAATTTTATCAAACCGCCTCAGGATCCTGAGGCGGTTTTTTTTTACCTTTAAGTTTCCTTATTCCCTAAAAATCATATTATGAAAATCATAATTCCGGACGATTATCAAAATGCCGTAATGCATTTGGACTGCTTTAAACTTCTTAAAGACCACCAGGTTGTTATTTACAATGAAACCGAACAAGACATTGATAAACTGGCGGCAAAATTTTCGGATGCCGATGCTTTGGTACTGATACGGGAGCGAACGGAAATTTCGGAAGCCCTGCTTTCCCGTCTGCCCAATTTAAAACTCATCAGTCAAACGGGAAAAATATCGCATCATTTAGACCTGAATGCCTGCACCCGCCATAAGGTTGCCGTTGCGGAAGGTGTCGGTTCGCCCGTTGCGCCTTCAGAGTTAACATGGGCTTTGATCATGAATGCCGTGCGCCAGTTGCCGCAGGCCATCCAGGCAATGAAAGACGGAAAATGGCAGGTCAACATCGGCAGCACTGTTCACGGTAAGACTATCGGGATTTGGGGTTATGGCAAGATCGGTAAAAAAGTAGCGCAATATGCCCAGGCATTTGGTGCTACCGTATTGGTATGGGGCAGCGAAAATTCCCGGAATGAGGCTGTAAAAGACGGTTTTCAGGCCGCTTCCGGCAAGTCCGATTTTTTCCGGAATGCCGATATCATTACTTTACACCTGCGCCTGAACGGCGAAACAACCGGAATTGTAACAGAAAGTGATTTACTGGACATGAAAAAGGAGGCTATTATTGTCAACACAAGCCGGGCAGAGCTAATCGCGGCAGGTGCTTTAGCAAGCGCTCTTAAAAAAGGACATCCGGGCTTTGCCGCTGTAGATGTTTACGAACAGGAACCGGTTTATGATCCGGATTATGAGCTGCTGCAAATACCTAATGTTATCTGTACGCCGCATCTGGGTTATGTTGAACAGAACAGTTATGAACTTTACTTTGAAAAGGCTTTTGAAAATGTTATTCATTATGCCAGCGGGAAGCCTTCGAATATTGTGAATCCGGAGGTTTTATGAGGAAGGAGGCGAAGTATGATATATGAGGTACGATATATGAAGTACGAAGTGTGAGGTGTGAAATATGAGGTATGAGGTTTTACCAAATTTTATATAAAAAAAGCGCTCCGAATTTCGGAGCGCTTTTGCTTTATACTATATCCTTTAATTATGCTTTTCCGGCAGCAATTAAGTTTAAGGCAGAACCAGCCACAAACCAGCCAATCTGACCCTGGTTGTAGGTATGGTTTACCATGATGATATCTTTTGTACCGTCAGCGTGAACAAATTCTAATGTTAATTGTTTACCTGGTGCAAATTCTTTTAAGTCCAAGAAGTTGATCGTATCGTTTTCCTGGATTTTATCGTAATCTGCCTCGTTTGCAAACGTTAACGCTAACATACCTTGTTTTTTAAGGTTTGTTTCGTGGATACGGGCAAATGATTTTACCAATACCGCTTTCACACCTAAATGACGTGGTTCCATTGCAGCATGCTCACGGGAAGATCCTTCTCCGTAGTTATGGTCACCCACAACGATAGACGGAACACCTGCCGCTTTATAAGCACGTTGTACCGCCGGTACTTCTGCATATTCTCCTGTTAACTGGTTCTTAACGTTATTTGTTTTTTGGTTAAAAGCATTTACTGCTCCAATCAACATATTGTTAGAAATATTATCCAGGTGACCACGGAAACGTAACCAAGGACCTGCCATTGAAATGTGGTCGGTTGTACATTTTCCGAAAGCTTTGATCAATAATTTTGCTCCGGTAATGTTTTCACCATTCCAAGGCTGGAACGGATCCAATAATTGCAAACGCTCCGATGTTGGCGAAACTGCTACCTGAACACCTGAACCGTCTTCTGCCGGTGCCTGGTATCCTGCATCTTCTACAGCGAATCCTTTTTTAGGTAATTCATCTCCTGTAGGCTCGTCTAACATTACTTCTTCACCGTCTTCATTGATTAATTTATCCGTAAGCGGGTTAAATCCTAAATCACCTGCAATCGCTAAAGCGGTTACCAATTCCGGAGAACCTACGAATGCTAATGTATTCGGGTTACCATCGGCACGTTTAGAGAAGTTACGGTTGAAAGAGTGAACGATTGTATTTCTTTCTTCTTTTTCAGCACCTTCTCTATCCCACATTCCGATACATGGTCCGCAGGCATTTGCAAATACTGTTGCCCCGATTTTATCGAAAGTATCGATGAATCCGTCACGCTCGATAGTATAACGAACCTGCTCTGATCCCGGTGTGATTGTGAATTGTGCTTTTGTTTTTAATTTTTTATCCGCAACCTGTTTTGCCAATGAAGCAGCACGGGCAATATCTTCATAAGAAGAGTTTGTACAAGAACCGATTAATCCGATTTCAACTTTTAAAGGCCAGTTATTTTTCTCAGCCTCTTCTCTCATTTTTGAGATTGGCGTTGCCAAATCCGGAGTGAAAGGTCCGTTTAAGTGCGGCTCTAATTCTGAAAGGTTGATTTCGATTACCTGATCGAAATATTGTTCCGGATTAGCATATACTTCCGCATCTGCTGTTAAATATTGTGCTACTTTGTTTGCTGCATCTGCAACATCTGCACGTCCTGTTGAACGCAGGTAACGATCCATTGAATCATCATATCCGAAAGTTGATGTTGTTGCACCAATCTCAGCACCCATATTACAGATTGTTCCTTTACCGGTACAAGACATTGCCGTAGCTCCTTCTCCGAAGTATTCCACAACAGCTCCTGTTCCTCCTTTTACCGTAAGAATTCCGGCTACTTTTAAGATAACGTCTTTTGGAGCCGTCCATCCTGATAATTTACCTGTTAATTTAACCCCGATAAGTTTTGGAAATTTTAATTCCCAAGCCATACCCGACATTACATCAACAGCATCTGCTCCACCAACTCCAATAGCTAACATTCCTAATCCACCTGCATTTACAGTGTGTGAATCCGTACCGATCATCATACCGCCCGGGAAAGCATAGTTTTCTAAAACTACCTGGTGAATAATACCTGCTCCCGGTTTCCAGAATCCGATTCCGTATTTATTGGAAACAGAAGAAAGGAAATCGAATACTTCACTACTTTGTGATTTTGCTCTCGCTAAATCCGTTTTTGCATCAACTTTAGCCTGGATCAAGTGATCACAGTGAACCGTTGTTGGAACGGCAACTTTATTTTTTCCTGCGTGCATGAACTGCAATAATGCCATCTGCGCAGTCGCATCTTGACACGCTACTCTATCCGGAGCGAAATCAACATAATCCTTACCTCTTGTAAAAGCTTGTGTTGGAGTCCCCTCCCACAAGTGAGAATATAAAATCTTTTCCGATAATGTTAATGGACGACCAACAAGTTCACGTGCTTTATCAACACGCTCAGCCATGTTATCATACACTTTTTTAATCATTTCAATATCAAAAGCCATACTATGAATAAGTTATGTTATTATTATGTTTGTTTTTTAAAAGTGGCACAAATTTAAGCAATCTTAATGAGAATTGAAAATTTTTAGCATTTCATTGATTTCAAAGAATTATTATTTATAAACATTCTATTTTACTGAATATTTTTCAACGAATTCAAGAAATAACACCAAAAAGCAAGAAATTCATATTTTTTTAATTTTATATTGTCAATTCCTAAAAAAAACAACTCATTTACTAATAAAACCCAAAATCCGCACGGCCATAAAAGCCTGTAAACAGGCTAAAATGAGTGTTTTTATCGCTTGAAATAAACGCAGAAAAATGTTTTTCGCAACCAATAATTTATTTCCGGAGTGCCATTAACGGTTTTTCATAATAACGATACAGCAGATAACTCAGTAAAAAAGTAATGCCGAGATACATTATTGTAAAAAGATGCAGCTGCCAGCCCACCAGAGCCGTGGTATCGATCCAGTATTTGAGTAATTGCAGGATAAGGCTGTAATGAAGCAGGTAAACGGAATATGAGATCAGGCTCACCAAAGTAACCGGCTTAAGCAGCCAGGCCGGAGCCGTTTTCCATCCGGACAAAACAGGCAGAAACAGCGCAAACGTGAGCGAGGTAACCGGCAAATAGAGTACATTCCAAAAGAACGGATAGTCTGCAATCAGGATCCGGAAAAAACCTACTCCCACATACATCAGCACTATCAGCACACAACCTGAAGCAGCCATTTTTATCTTTTGCTTTACCCAGAATTCCGGATAATTAAGAGACAGCCAGCTAAAGGCCGCCCCGATTAAAATAGAGTCTATCCTATAGATCACTACGGCTTTTAACGATACATTCCACTGGATCAGGGTTGTATTGGACGTCCAGCAGTAATATCCGATCTTGGTTCCTATAAATACGGCTATCAACCCTAAAACCACTGTTATAAAAAGACGGGATCTGTTTTTTCCCGGAATCAGTATAGCCGCAGTAAAAAGCGCCAGCACACTAATCAGATAGGCAAATTCTTCTACCGACAGGCTCCAGGATTCCGGAAAAAAGGCCGGCATGGTTGTGGCAAAGTTTTGCAAAAAAAGGAAGTAGTAACCGACATGCGTCATTTGAAAACCAAACAACAACCCGATGCCGCAATTGAGCAGCAATACCAGAAAGTAATTAGGCAGTGTCCGGAACCATCTTCTTTGCAGAAAGTAAAAAACGGTTGCCCGGGTAAAGTCCGTTTTTAAAAACAAACGGTATAGAATGCCGCCAATCAGGAAGCCGCTTAATACAAAAAACAGCTCCACTCCCCAAAATCCGAACAACGTAAAGAGCTGGGATAATATTTTCGGGCAATCCGGGTAAATCCACAATAAATGGCCACCTAAAACCATCAGGATTGCCGCAGCACGCATAACATCTAATCCGAAAACACGTTCCGTTCCGGTTATTTTAGTACCATTCATTTTATTATGTATTTTTGTTTTCTACCGAATGTAATTATGACAAAATCAAAGATATATAAATATACAGCAATCCTGGTATTCTCCGCTATAGTGGTGACCGGAATTGTATATTCCCAGTTGTCCAACCGGCATAAAGCAATCGTAAAAACAAAGGCTTTGTATCTCACCGGATTATTAGACAGCAACTGGACGGTTGCCAGCGGCACACAGGAATACAACATGGTATCGCCTACTTTTCTTATTGACGGTATTTACAAATCCATGGAAGGCCCTAAAGCCTCCCGCTATATCCAGCTGAATCAAACCGAAAAGCTGTTGTGGATTAAAGGTTTCGAAGTACAGGCACTTGATGCCAATACCAATGCCGTACTATCCAATGACTATATCTGCCACATGAATGTTGACATCAATGATGTAAAGTATTACCATCACTGGCAGCTAAACGACCGCATTGGCAAACAATACCCGCGGCTCACGTCGTTATCGCAAGGACTGGAACGTTTTGATTTCCCGGAAGGCTACGGGGTTCCTGTTATAGGCAACGATTTTCTTTTTGTGACATCGCAGACCTTAAACCAGAATATTCCGGATATTTTTAAAAAGGTAAAGCACAAAATCACGGTTAAATATGATGCTTCCAAAAATCCTATAAAGCCTTTGATGAGCAAAACCGTTTTTATACAATTGCCTTTTGACAAGCATGATCCTTTTAAAGGCCCTTTGGATCCGGGAAGCAATCAGTGCATTCCCGTAGAGACCAAAAATCATACTTATGAAGACAAGAACGGAAACAAATTGTCCGGGCATTGGGTGATCCCCACCGGCGCTGCCACTTACCGCAGTTCTATTAAGGAACAGCTGCAAATTCAGGATAGTGCCCGCCTGCATTTTTCTGCTCCGCACGTACACCCGTTTGCCACCGCAATCAGCATTTATGACAAGACTGCAAACAAGACCGTTTTTACCTGTAAGGTGACCAATTATAAAGATAAGATCGGGTTAAAAGCAATACAGCCATTCCGTTCCGAAACCGGTGTCTGGCTTTACGGTAATCACGATTATGAATTAGTTTTAAACGTGAACAATACCGCTGCTACAGAACAGGACATGATGGGCAGTATGTTTTTGTTTTTTCACGACCGGGAACTGGAACAGAAAATACAGCCGCAATAAGCAGCAGAACGGTTATACCTGAAAACAAAAGAGCCTTTTCAAAAAGTATTGAAAAGGCTCTTTTATTTATTGCTATGTTGTTTTATAGTTTTACTGCTGCGTTATCGTCCTGACTAAAGTATTTAAAAATCATGACTGCCGATAATACTGCTCCGGCCAACGCCATAAAACCACCCACGGTTATCAATTCGATCGCTTTAGTCGTAATTTCCGGGAATTTCCGGTAATCGGACAAGACCGCTAAAAAAAGCCCGAAGGAGATCAGGCCAACGGCTATTCCCAAAAAGACGCCAAAATATTTATTTTTAAAAATTACCTGAGCAACCATTATTGCGGTCACGATCAGCATTACATAATTAATTTCGCTCCTTACAATCAGGGTTTCGAAAAAAAAGAAAACAGCCAGTCCGATCAGTAAAAATTCCGGTAAATTTTTTAAAATATTTCTCATTTGACAACGTTTTTTGGTTAGTATATCAAAAACGTAATAAAAGTAAAAAAATTATATCAATTTATCAATAATCATTTCTTCCGTAATTCCTTCTGCATCAGCTTTGTAATTCTTAATAATACGATGGCGCAGAATTCCGGTTGCAACGGCTTTTACATCTTCAATATCCGGTGAAAACTTACCGTTTAATGCGGCATTTGTTTTAGCGGCCAGGATCAGGTTTTGCGAAGCACGCGGTCCGGCTCCCCAATCCAGATAGTTTTTCACGAAGTCTGTTGCCAATGCGTTATCAGGACGTGTTTTGCTCACTAAAGACACGGCATATTCAATCACGTTATCCGCTACCGGAATACGTCTGATCAGGTGCTGGAAATCGATTATTTCCTGCGCTGTAAATAATGGGTTTACCTGTACTTTCACATCTGTTGTTGTGCTTTTCACTACCTGTACTTCTTCTTCAAAGGTGGGATAATTCAATTTTACCGCAAACATAAAACGGTCCAACTGCGCTTCCGGTAACGGATAGGTTCCTTCCTGCTCAATCGGGTTTTGTGTTGCCAGTACAAAGAACGGCAGGTCCAGTTTGTAATGATGCCCGGCTATCGTAACCGATTTTTCCTGCATGGCTTCCAATAAGGCTGCCTGTGTTTTTGGCGGTGTACGGTTAATCTCATCGGCTAAAATTATATTCGAAAAAATAGGGCCTTTGATAAATTTAAAGGTCCTGCTTTCATCTAAGATCTCACTTCCCAAAATATCGGACGGCATCAAATCGGGCGTAAACTGAATCCGTTTAAATTCAAGTCCCAAAGCCTGTGAAATCGTATTGACCATTAAGGTTTTGGCTAATCCGGGAACTCCTACCAACAAGGCATGACCACCAGCAAAGATGCTTAGTACAATTTGATTAACTACTTCATCCTGGCCTACAATAATTTTAGCGATTTCCTGCTTAAGTGCTTTTTGCTTTTGAACCAAGTTCTGAATTGCTGCAACGTCTGACATGTTATTTTCAGGTATATATTAAATTAAAAAAGAGTTAGCTTTAAATTCATAAAACTAACTCTTTTAATTATTTTTTAAAAATTATTTTTTCAACCAATTATTCGTGAATTTACAATCTCTGTATTCTCCGTTAATTTTGATATAGGTTTCTTTAATTTTCTCATCAGTCCATTTTGCAATGGCTTTGATTTGTTTTTCTTTTAAGGCTAATTCTTTAATCTTGATATAGTCTTTAGCATAGTCGGCCGTGTGCTCGTCATAACGATTGGTAACCGTCATTAATTTGTAACATTTCGTTCCTTTATCGTCATTATCCACTAACGGCAAGGAAACTTTTCCGTCTTTTAAATCGGAAACCTGGCTGTATAACGTCGGATCCATTTTTGTTAATTCGAAACGGGTTTCCAATGTTCTTGGATTAACCAAGATACCCCCACTGTTACGGGTTTCTTTTTCATCTGAAGAAGAACGGGCTGCATCGGCAAAAGAGATCTCTCCGTTTACGATTCGCTGACGGATTTTCTCGATTTTTTCTTTTGCTTCTTTCATTGCATCGTCCGATACTTTAGGAATAATCAGGATGTGTCTTAAATCCAGTTCCTGTCCTCTGATTTTTTCAAGGTAAATAATATGGTAGCCGTACATGGTTTCAAACGGTTCCGAAATTTCACCTTCGGCCAGACTGAACGCCACATCTTTAAATTCTTTTACGAAAGCTGTTTTACGGGTCATTTTGTAGAATCCTCCGGTTGGAACGGAAGCTTTATCATCTGAAAACAAAACGGCCTTGCTGTAGAAACTGGCTCCGTTTTCCATAACGTCTTTTTTGATGTCTTTCAGCTGGTTGATCACCCTTTGTTTTTCGGCATCCGAGATTTTAGGTTTTACCACAATCTGGGCTACTTCCATTTCTGCTCCGAAAACCGGTAAATCTTCTTTTGGAATTCCTTTAAAGAAGGTACGCACTTCTTCCGGAGTGATTTCGACAGCATCAACAACTTTACGCTGCATCTGCGAAGTCAGCTTGTTCATTTTTACAATGTCGAAAAAGTAGGTTTTAAATTCTTCCAGATTTTTCTTGTTGTAAAATTTAACTACTTTATCAATAGACCCCACCTGCTCTACCATCTGGTCCAGCTGTGAATTCATAAAATCGTGTACTTCCTGATCGGTTACAACAATACTGTCCTGTATTGCCTGGTGTGCATATAATTTATCTTCCAATAGTTTACCAAACATTTCACATCTGGTAATGTTTTTAATGTCGATCCCCTGTGCCTGTAATTCGACAAATGTTTTGTCGATATCTGAATCCAAAACAACATATTCCCCAACAACGGCTACTACTCCATCAATCTTCTTTTTTGGACTTTTCTGCGCCTGTGCCGTTCCGAAGATGGCAACCGTCAATCCAAAAATAAAAGCCGCTTTTTTATTTATAAACTTCATATTTCTTATTTTTAATGGCATCATTAGTGATCTCTTTTTCAAATTTCTTAATGTATTCTAATTTCCTGTTGTTTAGTATTATTTGTTTTATTGTAGGGCTTATATAGTCGAAAGGCGCTACCTGATTGCGTTCCAGAACCTTATTTACTTTGACCAGATAAGCCGATAAACTGTCTTTATATTCATAGGAAATACCATCTGTAATATATCGATCACGATTATCAGGAGTAACGAACGGCAGGGCTTTATACACCTGGTTCATATCTACCCAGACCGTATCGTTAAAAGCATAGCTTTTAAACTGTATGGTCATCGTCTCCAATGCCTTTTTATCTTCTTTTTTTGCCGAGTTAAAACGGCTTCTGATGAGGGCAAATTTAGGATTATCTTTTGTCAGATTAATATATTTTAACCGCACCAGGTTTCCTGTTGTTTTAAAGTTCTCTTTATTCGCCTGATAATAACGCAACAATTCGTCATTTGTTATGACCGTATCAATCGCCTGTTTTACGATTTGCTCAATATAGGCACCGGTGTACAGATCGGTTGTGTATTGTTTTATCAGTTCGTCAAAAGTTGCTTTTTGCTTGTCGCTCAAATTTACCTCAGCCGCATCCATCAGCAATGTTTTGGTCGCCCATCTGTCGATATAGCCTTTCACGATGGTCAGGCTGTCCTCTTTTGAGGTACCGGCAGGCACCAGGCCTTTTATCTCGTCAGAATAAAGATAGGAATCATTCACTCTGGCGATGGCTTCCGGTTTGTGCTTTGCTTTAAAATAATCACAAGACAAAACCGTAAGGGCTCCTAAAATTATTACGGCTACTTTTTTCATGCTTTATTGCTGCAACTCCTGCTTCACCTGCGTGAAAACATCTTTATTTACTTTTATCGTAAATTCTTTTTTCAGGTCATCAACCCATTTGCTTTCCAGATATTGCTGATAGTCATTGATTACCTTCCCTTTGGTTTCTTCAAATGTTTTTGCTCCTTTAGGCAGTTTTTTCGTTACCTGGGTGATAAAATAATAGTTCCCGTCTTTAAAAACATCCGAAAGTCCCAATTCCAGTTTCTGGTGTTTCGGCAAAGCATCGCTTCCTTCTTCGAATACACCCGATTTTACCATGATGGAAACTTTATTGTCTTTATTCAATTGCTCTTTGATGAAGTCAATTGATTTTTTCTTTTTTAAGAATTTCAAAGTCTGCTGAATGGCTTCTTCTTTTGTTGAAGAGAATACATTTGCTTCCACTCTTGGGTTCCACTGGTAATCAGCCACATGCTTTTCGTAGAATGCTTTTAAGCCAAGGGTATCGGTTTTTGCCTTGTTCCAGATTTCTTTTTCCATTAAATCAAACAACAGCAATCCGTCTCTGTACTCATCCATTACATTGGCAAACTCCGGATTTTCTTTTTCCAGATTGTCGTTATAATACGCTACCAACTGGTTCTGGATGAATTTACCGTATAACTGGTCTACAACTTTACCGATTGGTTTCAGACCCCATTTGGTTTTTTGCTGTGTATTGACAAATTCCAGGAAGTTCATCGCGGTAATGCCTTTTTCTTTGTTGATCACCAAAAGATTTCCTTCCAGTTCTTTTGTAGCTGCCGGCACTTCCCATTCCTGAGTATAGAATTTATCGGTAACCAGTTTTGCCGCTTTGGCATATAGTTTTGCGTTTTTCTCTACAGCATATTTTTTGGTCAGCTTATCATTCAGGGAAGCATCGATCAATTTGGATCGGTCGTCTTTACGAACTCTGGATTCAAATTCCGTTTGCGTGTCTGCAAAGTCACGAACCGGGAATTTTTCAATCAGTTTTACGATATGCCATCCGAACTGACTTTGGAACGGTTCGGACACATCGCCTGAGTTTTTTAATGAGAAGGCCACATTTTCGAAGGCTTCCGAGCTTAGTTCTCCCGAACCGAAACGCTGTAAAAGTCCGCCTTTACCGGCAGAAGAGCGATCCTGCGAGAATTGCTGCGCCAGGGTTTCAAAGCTTTCACCCTGTTTTATTTTTTTGTAGATATCTTCAATTGTGTTTTTAACCGCTTCTCCTTCAATCGGGTTTTCGGCTTTCATCAGCATAATGTGAGCTACCGTTACCTGACCGCGGTTGTCCCGAATGTCGTTTACTTTTACCAGGTGGTATCCGAAACGGGTGCGAACCGGCATTGAAATTTCTCCTTTTTTGGTTTTGTAAGCAGCAGTTTCAAAAGGGTAAACCATTCTGAATACAGAGAAATAGCCTAAATCTCCTTTGTTGTCTTTTGCAGACGGATCCTGTGAAAAACGGGCTGCCAAATCTCCGAAGTCTTCTCCGGCAATTGCTTTTTTACGGATATCCAAAGCCTGGTTGTAGGCTTTTAGCGTATCGGCAGGCGACGCATTTTCGTCAACATTAATAAGGATATGGGAAGCTTTTATTTCTTTAAGCGAGCGCTTGTAGGCTTCGTCTACCAGTTCTTTGGTAACTTTCGTATCTGTCATATAGTTTCTTGACAATTGCGTACGATACGATTTTAGTTCTGCAATATAATTGGCTTCATTCTGCAGGCCTAATTTATTTGCTTTCTGAATTTTGAGTTTGTAACCTAAAAAAAGATCCAGATACTGATCCAAATCTTTTTGTGATTCGTCTTTTACCAAATCAAGGTTCTTTTTATAGACTCTGCTAAATTCATCAGTATAAAAAGGATGATTATCAATATTGAAAAGCACTTTCTTTGTTTTATCCTGCGCATAAGAGAACGTATTCGCAGCAACAAAAAGACCTAACAGAACATGTTTTAATTTCATTCTTTTGAAATATTTATTTTCTTTAAAATTATTGTTTTTCGGGCAGTCCTTTAACAAGGATCTGGGGTAATAGTTGATTAGCAATCAACAAAAATAACAATTCAATTACATTATGCAACTATGCTTTTTACTATTAACAAAAAATTATCGTCGCATAAAGTAATATTAAACTTCTTATTTTTTTGGCTATAAAAGAAGTTTTCACAAATTATAGCTACTTTTGCAGCCATTAATTTTTGTTAAAAATGAGCTTTCAGAAAGAAATTCAACGCAGAAGAACCTTTGGTATTATTTCCCACCCCGATGCGGGTAAAACCACCTTAACGGAAAAACTATTATTATTCGGAGGGGCTATTCAGGAAGCAGGGGCTGTAAAAAGCAACAAGATCAAGAAAGGAGCAACTTCGGATTTTATGGAGATTGAACGCCAGAGAGGGATTTCGGTTGCCACTTCTGTACTTGCTTTTAATTATAAGGACAAAAAGATCAACATTCTCGATACTCCGGGTCACAAGGATTTCGCAGAAGATACTTTCCGTACGCTAACAGCTGTTGACAGTGTAATTGTTGTTGTTGACGTGGCAAAAGGTGTGGAAGAGCAAACGGAAAAACTGGTAGAAGTGTGCCGTATGCGTAACATCCCGATGATTGTTTTTATCAACAAACTGGATCGAGAAGGTAAAGACGCTTTTGACTTAATGGATGAAGTGGAGAAAAAATTAGGCTTAAAAGTTACTCCTTTGAGTTTCCCTATCGGTATGGGATATGATTTTAAAGGTATCTATAACATCTGGGAAAAGAACATCAATCTTTTTGAAGGAGACAGCCGTAAAAATATTGAAGAAACCATTGCTTTTTCGGACATCGCCAATCCGGAACTTGAAAAGATCATTGGTGAAAAACCGGCTAATAAATTACGGGAAGAATTAGAATTAATTGATGAAGTTTATCCGCCGTTCGACAGAAACGAATACCTGGAAGGAAAACTGCAACCTGTATTTTTCGGTTCGGCCTTAAATAATTTCGGGGTTCGGGAGCTACTGGACTGTTTTATTGAAATAGCACCGTCACCGCGACCAAAAGATTCCGATACCCGGGAGGTAAAACCCGATGAGAATAAATTCTCCGGTTTTGTCTTTAAAATTCACGCCAATATGGATCCGAAACACCGTGACCGTCTGGCTTTTATTAAAATCGTATCGGGCGTATTCGAAAGAAACAAACCGTATTTACACGTTCGTCTGGGTAAAAACCTGAAATTCTCAAGTCCGAATGCTTTCTTTGCCGAGAAGAAAGAGATCGTTGATATTTCCTATCCGGGTGATATTGTAGGCTTGCACGACACCGGAAACTTTAAGATCGGAGATACTTTAACAGAAGGAGAATTGATGAGCTTTAAAGGCATCCCGAGTTTCTCTCCGGAGCATTTCCGTTATATCAACAACGCCGATCCAATGAAGGCTAAACAGCTTGACAAAGGAATCGACCAGCTTATGGACGAAGGGGTAGCCCAGTTATTTACTCTGGAAATGAACAACCGTAAAGTAATCGGAACGGTTGGTGCCTTACAGTATGAAGTTATCCAATACCGTCTGGAGCACGAATATGGCGCTAAATGTTCCTATGAAAATTTCCCGGCATTCAAAGCCTGCTGGGTAAGACCGGATGATACTAAAAACGAAGAGTTCGCCGAATTTAAACGTATCAAGCAAAAGTTCCTGGCAAAAGACAAATACGGTCAGTTGGTATTCCTTGCCGATTCTGATTTCTCGATACAGATGACACAAAGCAAGTTCCCGACGGTTAAATTGCATTTCACCTCGGAAATGGATTAACACCTTACCGATAAACCAATAAAAAAAGCGTAAACCCTAAAAAAGTTTACGCTTTTTTATTTTTTGAACAATACGCACGTAAAATTTTACATTTTACAATCATTAAATTGACATAAAATCGCAATATATTAACATTAATTTATTTATTTTTATCGCCTCTTAACTAAAATTTATGCGTTTATTACATCAAAAAAAATGGTTTGTTGTCATTTTACTATTTTCTTATGTAAATTCTTTTGCTTCTTTTATAACAGCGAATGAAGAAGAAGGCCCAAATGACCCTCCCGGTGATAGTGATCCGCCTGTTCCAATAGATAATTTTGCATTACTATTGCTCCTTGCCGCGATAGGAATAGGCTATTATTACCTGGTTTTCAAAAAATGCAGGAAGACGACTTATGATTCTTAAAAAAATAAAAAGCCCGGTTAAATAACCGGGCTTTTTTATTATTTCTGTCCCGTCCTGAAATAAGTTGACACAAAATCGACTTATTATGAAAGACACAACAACAACGCGAGTTAAGCGTACTCAAAAGGATTATAATATGGCTTTTAAATTAGCTGTAGTTTCCCGAGTTGAACAAGGCGAAATGACCTATAAACAGGCTCAAACTGTTTACGGTATCCAAGGCAGAAGTACTGTTTTGGTTTGGCTTCGAAAATATGGTAACTTAGACTGGAGTAAACCAAATCTGTTATTTATGTCTAAATCTAAAGAAACCCCGGCTCAGATTATTAAACGATTAGAGAAAGAACTGGCAGGTGAGAAACTTCGAAATAAGATTCTCAATACGATGATCGACATTTCTGATAGTCAGTACGGAACCCAGATCCGAAAAAAGTTTTCTCCCAAACCATCTTCCGACTCCGGGAAGGAGCAGGAATAAGTTTGTCCAAAAGTTGCCGATTGTTTGGGATAAGTAGGCAAGCTATATATCAGGAACAAAAAAGAATCCTCGATCGGGAATCTGAGTTACTCAAAGTAAAGCATCTGGTTCTTTCTTTGCGATTGGAAATGCCACGTATAGGGACACGTAAACTATATTACCTACTTTCGAAGCAATTTGATCAACAGGGTGTAAAGATAGGTCGTGATGCCTTATTTGGTTATCTAAGAAGGGAGAAGTTACTTGTTAAACCAATGAAGAGTTACACTAAAACTACCTATTCTAAACATTGGCTACACAAGTACGAAAATCTTTTGAAAGAGTGTGAGATTAAACGTCCTGAACAGGTATATGTAAGCGACATCACTTATGTCAAATCATCCCGGAAAACCCATTATCTGTCTTTAGTTACTGATGCTTATAGCAGAAAAATAATGGGGTATAAGCTGAGTGATGATATGAGTTCTGAAAATGTGGTACAGGCATTAAAAATGGCTATACAGAATAGGAAATCAACATTACCCCTGATACATCACTCCGATAGAGGATTACAATATTGTTCTAAAATTTATCAGGAAGTATTAGCTAAAAACGGTATTACACCCTCTATGACTGACGGATATGATTGTTATCAAAATGCTTTAGCTGAAAGAATAAACGGAATTTTAAAAAACGAATTCTTGTTTTATAAATGCAAAGATGGTCAGACTTTAGGAAAGCTTATAAAAACAGCGATAGAAACGTATAATGCTAAAAGACCTCATTTGAGTTTAATGATGAAAACGCCTAATTTTATACATGAAAAAACCAGCCAGGTAAACCTGACTGGTTAATATATTTTTATTCTAAAATCTGTCAACCTATTTTAGGACGACTCATTCAATTGCGCTGCTCTTCTTCTGTTGATCACAAAAAAAGCAAAAGCTATTGCAATGATCGTCAGCCATAACAAATATCCGTCAATTGGCACCGGAGTATCTGTAGGATTTGTATCGTCAGTATCACCGAAATCACCCGGCTCCTCTGCCGCAAACGCCATCACATCCAACAATAGTGTAAAAATAACGACGTAACTGTATTTTAATATCTTTTTCATAGTCCTAATGTATAGTACAACTTTCGTGTAGTGCCGCAACACTACACGAAGTATTTTTTATTAATAAATTACTTTAACCGTTTTTGTTTTATTGTCTTCCGATTTTACCTGAACCAATAATACTTCATTCGCTGCAGTTAAATCAGAAATCACAAAAGAACCAGCATTCACATTTGCTTTCTGGTACACCAAACGGCCTCTGATATCAAAAATAGCAATGTCTTTGATTTGCGTATTTTTAGTTTCGATATATAAAGCTGCATTTTGCTTGAATACTACAACAGCATTAGCATCTAATGTTGTATCTACCGTTCCCAAAGTGTTTTTGTAAACGATTTCAAAACGATTGTCGAATGTTCCCTCTGCTGAAGCAAATGCATAGGCACCCGCTTTCAGGTCGTGTAATACTCCCGCTGTTTTATCTTTTAAATAAACATCCTGAGCTCCCAAGAACACTCCGTCCATAGCCGATAAGGTAACGCTGTAGTTTCCTGCTGTAGCCGCTTTAAATCCTAAAGCCACAACATCTTCTGCATTGAAAGGCAAAGAACGTCCCTGGATAGTATAATCTGCTCCGGCAATTTTAGACGATAAGGTACTTCCTGTAGTTCCGAATGCCAATCCGTCATAACCGCGGTCTACTCCTTCTGTAGCGCCCTCTGCATAAGCAACCAGAATCTGGTTGAAAGCTGTTCCGGCATCATTGGTTAAGTTAAGCCACATTCTGTGTTTTTCTGTTTCCGGAAGCGTAGCGTTAGCGCTGCTCACTTTAAAGAACTGGTTCCCGTTTTCAGCAGCACGCATTGTGTTTGCAAAAGTTACATTTCCTCCTGCCGGCAATGATTTTACTATAAATCCTTGTCCAACCTGAATTTTACCGTTTGGCACATTCGCCGGTACACCGGAAGTTCCGGCTGTAGCCGCTACTCCTCCTACGCCCGGAGTCCATGTTGCATAGTTTGTTCCTGCCGGGAATTGTCCCTGAGCATTCATCGTTAAAGTATGTGCATAGAAGTATAAAGTTCCGTCGATCGTTGTATTGTTACTTACAAAAGTCGCTCCATCAATAACAGACGGATAAGGGTTACCCACCATGTTGTATCCGGTACCTGTAGTTTCTAATGTAAATGTTACATTACCATTGTTTGGTTTCCCTACAAAAGTTCCTTCCCATGCAGCTGCCGGTGAAGCCTGGTAATTGTTTGGTGCTCTTACTGCAAAACCTTTACCAACAACAAAAGTTGTTGCTGCCGTTAATCCGGTGTTTACATAAGTATTCGTACTCGTTTGATACGTATAAAAACGGTTTGTCAGTGTATTTGGAGAGAATCCGAAAAGATTTTGTGCTTCTACCGGTGAAGACCATAAAGTATGATCCAAACGTACAATTGGCGCTGAATTTCTATGCAGGGTTACTGCTCCGGTATTGGCAACAGCATTTGTCTGAATTAAGTTTGCATTGTTCTGGATCACAAAATCAGCTGCTGTCATATTATTCACTACTTCATTTACAACAGTAAGGTTTGTACCGGATGCCAATGTAAATGATCCTGAATTTAATGTTAATTTTTTAGTGGTAAACGCACCGTTTGTATTGGTGTTGTAGGCTCCGGCAATAACTGCTTCAATAGTCGCATCCGGTCCAGTTACGTTAGACCATGCCGTTCCGTTCCAGGTTACTGTACTTAGTTTTGTTGTTACTGCTGTTACATTTGAGTTTGATGAAGTAGTAGCTGTAGCTGTTGCACGCACTCTGTAATAGTAAGCGGTATTCGGATTTAATCCTGTTACTGCATAAGTTGTTACATTACCAACATTTCTGTCGTTATACCCGGTAACAAAAGACGGTGTTGATCCTGTATAATTGATTGTAAGTTCATCTACATAAACCAGGTTACCTCCTCCATTTGCAAGCAAAATCTTAACATCGGAAGCGGTTTCATTGACATTTACGGTATAATCGCTATGTGATGTTGTCAAGTTAATTGTTTGAAGCAATGTCGTTACCCCGTTTACAATTTTGCTAACCTGTAATGTCGTTGCAGAAGCTCCTCTTTTAGCTGAAAATGTAATTGTGCTTATTTTAGCAAAACTTGGCGTGGTCATTTTTCCAGTACTCGCTCTAAGTTGTGCTCCATATCCTGACACAGACTGATTGGCCGCAGCTCTGATAACATCTTCTACTTCCCAGTTTCCGGAAGCCAATGAAGTCGTACCTGTTCCATATCCGGAAGTACTAAGCCCTGTTTCGAATTCTTCCAATACACTTGATGGTGTATCAATTCCAAAACTTGCATGTTCACTTACGTCAAGACGATATCCTGAAGCTCCTGCAACAGTTCCCCAGTTTGCATTAAATTGCAACTGTTGTACCGTTGTAGCTGCAGTTGTCACAGGCGTCTGTAATGTTCCCGTTCCGGAAACAGCTACAGTTGGAGACGAAGAAACACCACCACCTGAAAAAGTAATATTACCGGATTTAGCCCCAACAGATTGCGGAGTAAATCTAACATACACCGGTACGCTCGTTATTGTTCCAGAAGTTGGCGTTAACGATACTGATGCTGACCAGGCTGACTGGTCTTTACTTATCTGAAAATCTGCAGACGGTGCATTAACCATAATATCTCCTGTCAGGTTTGCTCCGGAAATTGTTACAGTACTGTTTGCTGAATTTGTTCCTACATTAACATTTCCAAAACCTGGGACAGTACTTGGTGTAGCTGTTATAGCAGGAACAGTAGCAGTACCTGATGCTACTAATTTAATAGCCTGTACTCTTATTCCACGACCAGAAGTTCCATTATTTGAAATTCTTATAACAACCTGACTACTTACAGAGTTTAAATTTATAGTCGATCCTACATAAGTAGAATTTGAAGGTGTAGTCGTTGTAGTTGTTTGTGTAAAAGTAGTTCCTCCATTATAGGATATTTCTATCTTTCCAGGATTTGCCGTTCCCGTATCAAAAGTAGCTACATTTATAGTAAACACAGCACTTGTGTAGCTGGATAAATTATAACTGCTTGTTGTGATTACGTCACTTGGATTACCGGCATCTAATAAATAATAACTTGATTTATCAATGTCATTTGTAGGCACATTATTTGCACTTGTCCATCCGGACGGGAAAGCTCCGCCTCCCGAAACGCTAAAGATCGTTGTTTGCCCCCACGAGTTTACACTCAATAAGCATATGATGAGCAACATCAGACACTTAGGCAAATGATAATGTAATTTTTGTTTCATAAATATTTGTTTTTTTGAGCCTCCAAAGGTATAAAGATGTTTCAAATTTTTACATTGCGTATGTTACTATTTCATTAATTAACAATAGAAATACATTTTATTAATTTTTTAACACTTTTCGTCGATAAAAATTCACAATACACACGATAACAAGTGAATAACATTTAATTTAATTTTAACATTGCACCCTTTTTTAACATTTAAAAATCAAAACACCCTGTTACACTAACAATATTGTCAACGTAACAGGGTATAATTTATGGTTATAAACGTAAATTATCGTTTCATACTGAAATGGGCTTTGAATTCTTTTTGCACTCCATCTTCATAATAATCCAGCACAAACCAATAATCGGTAGACGGTAACGGGTTTCCGTTATAGGTTCCGTCCCAGCCTCTTCCTTTGGGCGAAATTTGTTTAATTACTTTACCATAGCGGTCAAATATCGTAATCTTTGCTTTTTCCGGATTTGGCAAACCGGTAATATTCCAGGTATCGTGGTAGGAATCGCCGTTTGGCGTAAAATACCGGGGATAATTCAGCACATTTACTTTGAGTGGCACCTCACCGCACCCTTTGGTATCCCTTACATTTATCGTATATGATCCTGATTTGTTCACATAAAAAACAGGCTCACTCTGAAAAGGACCGTCATTTAACTGGTATTCATAATCGCCGGATCCCTGTGTAACCGTAACCGTAATTGCCTGATACAGCTCAAACGCTTCTTTTACAACCGCATAAGCAACGGCAACCGAAGACACTCCAATGGTAGCCGTATCAGTACCGGAACAGCCGGTAGCCGTATGGGTAACCGTTACCGCATAATTTCCGGGCTGTGTTGCCACAAGGGTATTGGAATTCCCGGATAACGGCACGTTATTTAATGTCCATAAAAAGGTATTCCCTGCCTGCGGAACTCCGGAATTTAAAAGAACCGGATCTACTAAAACGCCCGTAACCGGATTAACACAGGCAACAGTATCTGCTAAATTGGGCTGCGGAGCACTTTTCAGGTCAACTGTTAACTGCTGTACCGGTCCCAGACAGCCGGAAACAGCGTCTTTTTCCTGAACCTGAATGGTATAGGTTCCGGGCGGCGTATTGCCCCAGTTAACCGTTACCTGGTTTGTACTGGGCGGATTTACATACCCTATGGTTCCTGAAAATCCGGTATTTAAAACAGTCCATACATAAACAGAGCCTATAGTTCCCAAACCGCCGTTTTCTAAAGCATCCACCTTATAAACCGAAGTCGCGGTTCCGTAGCAGATCGATTGCTGGCCGTAGCTGACAAACCCGGTACTTAAGAGCAGAAGTCCTGTTAGCATTCTAAAATACCGCTGCATTTTCGAATACTTTATTGCCTCTTCTTTAGTTGCGTATATACTATTTGTATCTGTACTTTTACTCATTATTTTCTTTATTCACTCCGGCTTTAAGCCGTTGCTTATCGCTGTTTCTCTTTAATTAAAAATAATAGCCGATGTTGTTGGCGCTGCAGGCTGCGGGTTTATGGTTACCGCGGTTGCTCCCGAAGTACATCCTCCTGCACTTTGAACGGTTACATTATAATTGCCCGGCGTCAGGTTATTAAAAGTTGTACCGGCCTGGTAATTAACCCCGTCAATACTATACGTAAGTCCTGCTCCTAACGGTGCTGTTACCTGTATGGCTCCCAACGCCTGGGCACAGGTAGGCTGCGTTGGTGTTACCGTTGGTGCCGTTGGCGCGGCCGGCTGTGCGTTAATCGTTATTGCCATAGGGCTGGAGATACATCCTGCCGGATTTTTTACAGTTAGATTATACGATCCCGGTGCCACATTATTAAAGGCTACACCCGTTTGATAATTCGTTCCGTCAATGCTGTATTCATAACCTGTTCCTACCGGAGCAGTAACTGTAATGGTTCCTGTGGCAACGGCACAGGTAGGCTGTGTTAATGTTGCGGTAGGTGCTGCCGGTAATGCCGGTTGTGCGTTAATTGTAACCGGAGTTATTCCGGAAATACAGCCTGCTGCATTTTTAACCGTTACATTATAGGTTCCCGGCGCCAGGTTGTTAAATCCTGTACCCGCCTGATAGTTCGTTCCGTCAATGCTATAGGTAAGTCCTGTTCCTACAGGAGTGGTTACGGTAATGCTACCCGTTCCCACAGCACAGGTAGGCTGAACCGTTGTTACCGTCGGGTTAACCGGAATATTTTCAATGGTAACCGTTACGTCAACCGGTGTTCCCGGACATCCGGCCGCATTGGTTTCCGTTACCTGCAAGGTATACACCCCTGCCGGCGTTGTTCCCCAGTTAATGGTAATACTGTTTGCATTTACACCGGGCGTTCCGGTAATGGTACCCGCAAAAGTATTGGGTGTTACCACCCAGCTGTAGGTAGAACCTGCCGGACCGGAACCCGGAGTATTCACGCTATAGTTTTTAACCGCACCCACACATATTGTCTGTTGCGCATAGCCTCCCAGGGATGCCAACAACACAAGTGTGAAAATTAAATTTTTTAAATAATGCTGTTTCATGTTTTCTATTTAGTAATTTTTTAATTAAAATAAATTCCCGCTGTGACCGGTTTTGTTTTCACCGTAAGCATAGCGGCATGCGAGCTTTCCTGGCAGCCTGAAATATTTACAAAGCAATAATACTGGTTCCCGTTGAAGCTTATCGGTACGTTATTCACGGTAAGTGTCGCCGTTGTTGCCCCGGAATAGGTAGCCGAATTGGTCACATTTACCCAGTTTCCGGAACTGTTCAGTATTTTCCACTGATAGGTCACTCCTGCCGGATTGCTGACACCCACCGTAAAGGATGCTGTCTGATTTTCGCAGATAATGGCATTAACCGGTTGCGGCGCAATCACCGTGGTTGTGGAGTTGTTATAATTTTGCAAGCCAATGTCGGCACAGCTTTCCGAAGAAGAAGTATTCCATTCGCTGTCCACAAAAGTACTATTGGGTGCCGGAACCGTATTGAGCCTGATTACCGAGTAACCGGCATTATTGGGTGCATTGACCACATCAATTACCGTTGTATTTTTTACCAGTTCGAATGCATCATTGGCATTAAAACCGGTATTGTAAGTCATGTTTGGCGTAAAGGTACATACCGGGGCATCGTTTCCTATCCGGATAAGGTAAACACTGCCCGATGCCAGTGTTCCGGTAAGCGGTATTGTATAGGAAGGTGCAGCATCGCCAATATTTCCATATCTCAAAATGGAATACTGGGTCATATTAATTGTTGCCCCGGTTCCGTTATACAATTCTATTACGCCTCCATCTCCAACCTGGGCATCATAAAGTTCCGAGATAAACAAATCCGCGTAAAGCGTACTACAATTTGAGGATAGTATCGTATAAGAAGCTGCCGAAGTACCCGTACAGTTATTTGTTGTAATGGTTACCGCTCCTGTTGTTGCTCCTACCGGAATAACCGCTTCAATTAACGTATTGGATATAACCGTAAATGACGCTGCCGGAACACCGTTGAATTTAACCGAAGTGGTTCCGGAACCGTTCAGGAAGCCATTCCCATTGATCTTCACCAGTGTATTGACCGGAGCTGACGCTGGCAGAAAACTTGTAATCACAGGCTGCGTACAGGCAGCAACCACCTGTCCGTTAAACGTAAAATCGTTGATACTGAATGTTCCGGTTCCGCCGGATGCTCCCCATGCATATATCCTGAATCGTATTGCCTGGGTGATATTCTGGAAAGCAGCACCGGAAAGGCTTATTGTTGTTCCGCTTACCGTTGCCGTACCGATATTACCGGTAAAAGAATCGACAGAAGACCGGAATGCAAAAGAAGTTGGTCCTGTGCCGGATGCCTGTCCGGTATATTCAAAGCTTGTAAAGTTGATGGCATACCCGGCAGATGGCGTTAAGACAAATTCGAAATACTGAGTTGCTCCTAATGATCCTATATTCCATCCGGTGGCATTATACCTGTTGTTGGTATTACTTCCGGTGATCCCAGATCCTCTTCCGATACCGGAAACGGTTATATTCGGGTTTACAAGCTGTCCGGCAGTATAAGGGTTTGCCGTATTGGGATTGGTGCCGGTAATGGGATTACTAAAAATACTTTGTCCATAACTATCTGTAAAACCGAGTATCAAGAGAAACAATACTCCGAAAATCCTGGAAAAAGCCGGCGCTTTTAGTTGATATAATGTTCTTAAATCCATTAAACGTATTCTGTTTTTAGCTCTTTTGTTCTTTTCAATTTGAGCGTTACAAAAATAACGACCAGTACATCACCACCTTTGTTTATCACATTATCATATACTATTCATAAGGTTATCATTGCGTTAAGCACCGGTTTTAATTATTTCCATAAAAAAACCTCTCCGAAGAGAGGCTTTTTCTTAAAATCAAAAAAATTTATTTCTTAACCACTTTAATGGCTTGTGACTGACCATTAGCTTTTACCTGTACAATATAGGCGCCTGCGGGCAAAACACTCATATCTAAAAGTACTGTATTGGTAGCCGGTTTTTCGGCAATCACCCGCTGACCAATCAAATTGAACACCTCAACCGAGGCAATCGCGTCTGTATAGGTTACTGTAAACACAGCTGCTACCGGATTCGGATAGTATTTCAAACCTGTAATTTCAAATAAAGAAGTCCCTAATGTTACCGTTACTGTCACCGCCAAAGGGCTCACACTTCTGCATCCGCCAACTGTCTGAACCGCATAATAAGTTGTTCCGCTTACCAATTGTGTTCCGGCCGCGATCGGGTTGGTATTTGCCAGTGCATCGGCAGCCGTCGGGTACCAAACTACAGCCGTTCCCGTTACAACGAGGTCTTCAATTGTTGCCTCAGCAGCCGTATTCACATTAATAGTCTGCGTACTGTTTCCTGTTGGCGGCGGTGTAGTCGTTACATTTACCATTACCGTAGCTTCTGTATAACAGCCGGTAGCCGTGTTTGTTCCTCTAACAGTATAGGTAGTCGCCGTTGTTGGCGATACCGTTACTGTACTTCCGGTTAGGTTACCCGGTGTCCAGGTCCAGTCTAAAGTTCCCGCTCCTGTTGTCACAACCTGGCCTCCGAATATCACATTCAGGCGTTGTACGGATAAAGCAGCAGAAGGATTCGTTTCCGCCAATATAAAAGTTGTCGGTAATGTTGACGTAACAGCTGAAGCCGTTTTATTTCCGGTAGTTGCCGTATAATAGGTTATGGCATTATTTGTCAAATTTGCCCCATCCTGCCTTACATCTACGATAATATTCGATACGCCGTCCCAGGCATAAGGCGTTGCAAATGTGATGGTATTTACACCTATAGTATGGGCATAGGTAGCCGGTCCGTACACAAGGTTTAATCCTGTTGTTGTAAATCCGGTTAATGTACTGTTAGCTGTTGTTCCGATTCTGATTGTAAAATTCGTAACATTAGCCGCATCACCCAGAGTGGTAATGATATAAGCAATTGAGGTGATGTTACCGGCTCTTAATCCGGCAGCCGTAAGCTCTGCTGCGGTATAAACCGTTTGATTCCAGTATTGCGACCAACGGTTACAGAAAGCTGTCGGTTGGGTTGTTGCCGATGTTAAGGTTGTTGTCCCTGTTCCGATGGCAGCAGTTCCCGGACCAATAACACTTGTAAGTGCCGTTAGCGTTGTAGAAGTCCCCTGGCAAACTGTTGGGTTTGCGGCAGAAGCCGTAACAACCGGCAGCGGATTGATGTTTACCACTACATTTGTCGCTATCGCACAAACACCTGCCGATTGTGAAGCTGTTAAGGTATACGTTGTGGTAGCTGCCGGATTAAATACCCATCCGCTGGCTGCATTTCCGGTAACGCCTGTTGCCGGTGACCAAACGAAAGTATCATAATTTGCTGCTCCTGTAGCAATTGTTACCGCACTGCCGGACTGACCGCTGCAAACCGCTGTTGTACTGTTTGTACTTAATGTAAATGCCGGTGGCGTTGTTACCGTAGCCACCACTTCTGTTCTTGGAGAAGCGCATGTTGCCTGGAACACCCAGTTATAGAAGCCCATATAGTAATTTGCATTATAACCGTTTCCGGTAATGTTTGCTACAGAAGAGGTGTAAGGATAAACCGCTCCGGTAGTATTTCTTGATAAACCAGACGACGGCATGGCTGGATACAACTGATAGTTACCCGGTGTTAACACATGGTTTAATGTAATGGTTTGCGGGGTGGCACCACCGGATACATTTGTGGTGTACGGATAAGTGGCAATTACAGTACCGGCACCGTTTCTTACAATAATAGCCGCTGTTTGTCCTGACGTTATCGGGAAAACATCTACAGATGTTAAGGTTGTATTTTCCAGAACCGTGAAGCTCACATCCCAGTCCACTGTTTGTGTTCCTATCGTTCCTCCCTGTGCTGTTGGTGAAAGAGGTCCCAGCGATGTTACTCCCGGCACTCCTGCCTCAACCCAGTAAGAAGTTGTTGCTGAAATTACCGGTGTTGCAAATGTCGCTCCGGTTCCTAATGCCACTCCACCGGTTGCTGCGGCATACCAGCTAAGGATTCCGCCGGTTGCCGTTGCGCCCAAAGTTGCAGAACCGTTACCACAGACACTGCCCGGTGTGGTTCCGGTAATATCGGCATAATCACAAGCTGTTATAAGGCTTGTCACACTGCTCCATGCACTAAAATCGCCGCCACCGCAATTGGAGCGGACATATAACGAATATGTTGTTGAAGCTGCCAAGCCTGTTACGTTTTTAGCAACAATTCCGGCAGCTGTAGTACCAGAAGTCGTAAGACCTGTTGCACCGCTTCCGGCTGCACCGCTTGTCCTGATCTCATATTCATATCCGCTTGCCGGAATGGATGCAGAAGCCGTCCATGAAATGGTCGCTGCACTTTTTGTAATGCCTGCAACAGTAACATCTGTAGGCGGAACACAACTTGGCACCATCGCTGTTAAAGAGATATTATCTAACGAAGCCGGCGGATTTGCACCGCCCGAACCATCGTTTTTCCAAACAAATACCAGCCGTTTTGTTTTTCCGGAAACATAGTTCAATTGTGCCGCTGTAAAGGTATAAGTCACGGCCGTAGTTGTCGTGGGAACTGTCGTCCCGTTACGCTGTAATAAAAAATAGCCTGTAGTGCCATTTGTATAGCCCGTCCAATTTGTATTGGTTGTATTGGTTGAGGTCGGACCGGCAGTAGATGGTGTAATGCTGGTATCCATTATATACACCAGCAGGTTATCCCAGTTACCGTCGCTTCCGTTAGCTCTCCAGTCAAAAGCTAAATCAACAGCTGCAACACCAGCCGGAAAAGCCACATCTCTGTAAAAGTGAGACCGGCTGAATTCTGTTGTACTATAACCCCATGTTACTCCGGAATCATTGGAAACATAAGCGCCTCTTGCTCCCGAAAACCATCCCGGTGCTGTTCCTAAAACCCATCTATTGTTTGTATCATCAACTTGTGTCCATCCATTACTGGCAAATGTTGTTCCGTCTTCAAATCCACCCTCTACATTGGGATTAATCAATACCGTTTGCGCATTCATTGGCTGTCCGAGAAGGAAAGCCATTAAAAATAAACAGCAGGCAGTCCATTTCAGTCTCCATACTCTTTGCCCGCAATTCTCTTTTAATAAAATAGTTTTCTTCATAAATAAAAATTTTAAATGGTTTATATCATAACTAATATAACCATTAAAAAACCGCAAACCATTACAAAACAGAACTTTAACAGCTGAAAATGAGTATTATAACAAAATAATAGCGCGTGTTATTATAATTAACTTTTAGCATTCTATAAAATAAAAAAAGCCGCTCAAATGAGCGGCTTTTCCTAAAATCAAAAAACTTATTTTTTAATCACTTTAATGGATTGTGATTGACCATTCGCTTTTACTTGTAAAATATAAGCTCCAGCTGGCAGCACACTCATATCAATAAGGGCTGTATTTGTATTTGGTTTTTCAGCAATTACCCGCTGACCAATTAAGTTAAATATCTCAACCGATGTGATAGCATCTGTATAGGTTACTGTAAACACATCTACTACAGGGTTTGGATAGTATTTCAATCCTACGATCTCAAATGAAGAGGCACCTAATGTTACGGTTACAGTTACCGCTAACGGGCTAACACTTCTACATCCGTTAACAGTCTGCATTGCATAATAGGTTGTTCCGCTTACTAATTGTGTTCCGGCAGCGATCGGGTTTGTATTTGCCAATGCATCAGCCGAGGTTGCATACCAAACTACAGCCGTTCCCGTTACAACGATGTCTTCAATTGTTGCATCAGCTGCCGTGTTGGCATTGATAGTCTGCGTACTGTTTCCTGTTGGTGCCAGTGTAGACGTTACGTTTACCGTTACCGTAGCTTCTGTATAACAGCCGGTAGTTGCGTTTGTTCCTCTAACAGTGTAGGTAGTCGCTGTTGTTGGCGATACTGTTACTGTACTTCCGGTTAAGTTACCCGGTGTCCAGGTCCAGTCTAAAGTTCCTGCTCCTGTTGTTACAACCTGGCCTCCGAATACTACATTCAAACGTTGTGTAGATACTGTTCCTGCCGGGTTTGTTGTAGACAATACGGTAGTAGAAGACGGTGTTGATGAAACAGCCGAAATAGTCATGTTTCCGGTAGTAGCCGTATAATAGGTTACCGCATTATTAGTAGCATCTACTCCATCCTGTCTTATATCTAGAATAATGTTCGATACACCGTCCCAAACATAAGGTGTTGCAAATGTGATGGTATTTACTCCTATTGCATGAGCATAGGTAGCCGGTCCGTACACAAGGTTTAATCCTGTTGTTGTAAACGCTGTTAACGCACTGTTAGTCGTAGTTCCGATTCTGATTGTGAAATTCGTAACATTAGCGGCATCCCCTAATGTGGTAATGTTATAAGCGATCGAAGTGATATTTCCTGCTTTTAATCCGGCAGCCGTAAGTTCTGCAGCGGTATAAACCGTTTGGTTCCAGTATTGATCAAAACGGTTACAAAAAGCTGTTGGCTGGTTTGTTGCCGATGTTAAGGTTGTTCCTGTTCCGATAGCAACAGTTCCCGGACCAATAACGCTTGTAAGTGCCGTTAATGTTGTGGAAGCGCCCTCGCAAACGGTTGGGTTTGCTGCAGAAACCGTAACAACCGGTAGCGGGTTAATGTTAACTACTACACTAGCTGTAGTAGCACAAGCACCTGCCGATTGTGACGCTGTTAAGGTATAGGTTGTGGTAGCCGTTGGATTAAATACCCATCCGTTAGCTGCATTTCCGGTAACACCTGTTGCCGGTGACCAAACGAAAGTATCATAATTTGCCGCTCCTGTTGCGATAGTTACCGCAGCAGCAGCCTGCCCGCTACAAACAGCTGTTGTACTGTTTGTACTTAATGTAAATGCCGGTGGCGTTGTTACCGTAGCCACAACTTCTGTTCTTGGAGAAACACATGATGCCTGGAACACCCAGTTATAGAAGCCCATATAGTAATTTGCATCATACCCGTTTCCGGTAATGTTTGCTACAGAAGAGGTGTAAGGATAAACCGCTCCGGTAGTATTTCTTGATAAACCAGCCGATGGCAAGGTTGGATACAATTGGTAACTTCCCGGTGTTAACGCATGGTTTAATATAACGGTTTGTGCTGTTGCACCACCGGATACATTTGTGGTGTACGGATAAGTAGCAATTACAGTACCCGAACCGTTTCTAACAATAATAGCTGCTGTTTGTCCTGACGTTACCGGGAAAACATCTACAGATGTTAAGGTTGTATTTTGTGTAACTGTGAAGTTAACGTTCCATTCTACTGTTTGTGTTCCTATCGTTCCACCCTGTGCTGTTGGCGAAAGAGGTCCCAGTGATGCTACTCCCGGCACTCCTGCCTCAACCCAGTAAGAGGTTGTTGTTGAAATTACCGGTGTTGCAAATGTAGCTCCGGTTCCTAATGCCGTTCCGCCGGTTGCTGCTGCATACCAGCTAAGGGTTCCGCCGGTTGCCGTTGCTGCCAAAGTTGCAGAACCGTTACCGCAAACACTGCCCGGTGTGGTTCCGGTAATATCGGCATAATCACAGGCTGTCACAAAACTTGTTACACTGGTCCATGCACTAAAATCGCCGCTACCGCAGTTGGAGCGGACATATAACGAATATGTTGTTGAAGCTGCCAAGCCAGTTACGTTTTTAGTAACAATTCCGGCTGCTGTAGTTCCTGACGTTGTTAGACCTGTTGCACCACTTCCGGCTGCACCACTCGTTCTGATCTCATATTCGTATCCGCTTGCAGGAGCTGATGCAGGAGCAGTCCATGAAATAGTTGCTGCATTTTTTGTAATACCTGCAACAGTAACCGCTGTAGGCGCAATACAGCTTGGTACCGTAGCTGTTAAAGAGATATTGTCTAAAGAAGCCGGTGGATTCACCCCGTCTGAACCATCATTTTTCCAGACAAATACCAGCCGTTTTGTTTTGCCGGAAACATAATTTAATTGTGCCGTTGTAAAGGTATAGGTTACCGCAGTAGTTGTTGTGGGAGCCGATGTGCCGCTACGCTGTAATAAATAATAGCCTGTAGTGCCATTAGTATAGCCCGTCCAACCGGTTGTTGTTGTATTTGTTGTTGTAGGACCAACATTAGATGGTGTAATACTGGTATCCATTACATACACCATCAGGTTATCATAGTTACCGTCGTTTCCGTTACCTCTCCAGTCAAAAGCTAAATTAACTGCAGTAGCGCCGGCCGGGAAAGCCACATCTCTGTAAAAGTGCGATCGGCTGGTTGCTCCCGCATTATAACCCCATGTTGTTCCGGAATCATTGGAAACATAAGCACCTCTTGACCCCGAAAACCACCCTGGAACTGTTCCTAAAGCCCATTTATTAGTAGTATCGTCAACCTGTGTCCATCCGTTACTGGCAAATGTTGTTCCGTTTTCAAATCCACCTTCTGCAGCGGGATTAATCAGCACTGTTTGTGCTGTCATTGACTGTCCGATAAGGAAAGCCATTACCAGCAAATAGCAGGCGTTCCATTTCTGCCCCCATACTTTTTGCCAGTGATTCATTTTTAATAAAGTAGTTTTCTCCATGAATGATATAGTATTAGTTTATACTATACCAATGTAAAAAAATATTAATCACAAAAGCACTAAAAACAGCATTTTAACATCATAAAAAAACTATTATAACAAAATAACAACAAAGATCCTGTATAATTAACTTTTAAAATGAATAATTCGCATTTTGCCCCATAAAAAAAGCCGCTCATTTGAGCGGCTTTTCCTAAAAATCAAAAAACTTATTTTTTAATCACTTTAATGGATTGTGATTGACCATTTGCTTTTACCTGTAAAATATAAGCTCCTGTTGGTAAAGTGCTCATATCTAAAAGCGCTGTATTTGTATTTGGTTTTACCGCAATTACTCGCTGACCAACCAAGTTAAATACCTCAACCGATGTGATAGCATCTGTATAGGTTACTGTAAACACATCTACTACAGGGTTTGGATAGTATTTCAATCCTACGATATCAAATGAAGAAGTACCTAATGTTACGGTTACTGTAACCGCTAACGGGCTAACACTTCTACATCCGCCAACTGTTTGCATTGCATAATAAGTTGTTCCGCTTACTAATTGTGTTCCGGCAGCGATCGGGTTTGTATTTGCCAATGCATCAGCAGCCGTTGGATACCAAACTACAGCCGTTCCTGTTACAACGATGTTTTCAATTGTTGCATCAGCAGCCGTGTTGGCATTGATTGTTTGTGTACTGTTTCCTGTTGGTGCCGGTGTAGACGTTACGTTTACCGTTACCGTAGATTCAGCATAACAACCTGTAGCGGAATTTGTTCCTCTAACCGTATAGGTTGTCGTTGTTGCTGGCGATACTGTTACTGTACTTCCGGTTAAGTTACCCGGTGTCCAGGTCCAGTCTATAGTTCCAGCTCCTGTTGAAACAACCTGACCTCCGAATACTACATTCAAACGTTGTGTAGACACTGTTCCTGTCGGGTTTGTTGTAGACAATACGGTAGTAGAAGACGGTGTTGATGAAACAGCCGAAATAGTCATATTTCCGGTAGTTGTTGTGTAATAAGTTATGGAATTATTTGTAGCATCAACCCCATCATGTCTTACATCAACAATAATGTTCGATACACCATCCCAAACATAAGGTGTTGCAAATGTAATGGTATTTACACCTACAGCATGAGCATAGGTAGACGGTCCGTAAACAAGGTTTAATCCTGTTGTTGTAAACGCTGTTAACGTACTGTTTGCTGTAGTTCCGATTCTGATTGTGAAATTCGTAACATTAGCAGCATCACCTAATGTGGTAATGTTATAAGCAATCGAAGTGATATTTCCTGCTTTTAATCCGGCAGCTGTAAGTTCTGCAGCGGTATAAACCGTTTGGTTCCAGTATTGATCAAAACGGTTACAGAAAGCTGTCGGTTGTGTAGTTGCCGATGTTAAGGTTGTTCCTGTTCCAATAGCAACCGTTCCCGGAGCAATCGTTATTGCTGATAATGTTGTCGAAGTTCCTTCACAAACGGTTGCGTTTGCTGCAGAAGCCGCAACAACCGGTAGCGGGTTGATGTTCACTACTACATTTGCTGTAGTAGTACAAGCACCTGCCGATTGTGACGCTGTTAAAGTATAAGTTGTCGTAGCTGTTGGATTAAATACCCATCCGTTAGCTGCATTTCCGGTAACGCCTGTTGCCGGTGACCAAACGAAAGTATCATAATCTGCCGCTCCTGTTGCGATAGTTACCGCAGCAGCAGCTTGTCCGCTACAAACAGCTGTTGTACTGTTAGTGCTCAAAGCAAAAGTTGGTGGTGTTGTTACCGTAGCCACTACTTCTGTTCTTGGAGAAACACATGAAGACTGGAACACCCAGTTATAGAAGCTCATAAAGTAAGCCGCATCATAACCATTTCCGGTAATGTTTGCTACAGAAGAGGTGTAAGGATAAACCGCTCCGGTAGTATTTCTTGATAAACCAGCTGTTGGCAAGGTTGGATACAATTGGTAGCTTCCCGGTGCGAACACATGGTTCAATGTAATGGTTTGTGCTGTTGCTCCACCGGATACATTTGTGGTATACGGATACGTCGCAATAACGGTACCGGTACTGCTTCTAACAACGATCGCTCCTGTTTGCCCTGAAGTTACCGGGAAAACATCTACAGATGCCAATGCTGTATTTTGAGTAACTGTAAAGTTCACATTCCAAGCCGTTGTTTGCACTCCTATAGTACCTCCCTGTGCTGTTGGAGAAGCCGGACCTACTGATACCGGAGTACCCAGAACACTTGTTTCAGCCCAATAAGATGTAGTGGCATTAATTACCGGAGTTGTATATGTCGCTCCGGTTGCCAATGCTGTTCCGCCTGTAGCTGCCGCGTACCATTTTACTGTTCCGCCTGTAGTCGTTACTCCTAAGTTAGCAGTTCCCTGTCCGCAGATTGTTGCAGGTGTTGTTCCTGTTATATCAAAATAATCACAACTGGTTGTAAAGTTCGTTACTGCTGTCCATGTACTGAAATCTCCTGCTCCGCAATTTGCACGAACATAAACGGCATAAGCCGTTGAAGGCAATAAACCTGTTACGTTTTTAGTAACAATTCCTGCCGCAGTAGTACCAGAAGTTGCAAGACCTGTTGCACCGCTTCCGGCTGCACCACTTGTTCTGATTTCATATTCATATCCGCTTGCCGGAGCTGATGTAGAAGCTGTCCATGAAATGGTAGCTGTATTTTTTGTAATCGCTGAAACAGCTGTTGCTGAAGCCGGCAAACAAGTTGGCGCTAACTCAACCGTAATTTCTCCTAAATACAAAGTACTCATGTTCGCTACAGAATAACACTGGAATCCAATGTTATAAACGCCTGTTGCTGGTGCTGTGAAATCAATTTCTTTCGCTACAACAGTAGTTCCTGTTCCTGTAGTTACATCAAATAAAGTGGTTGTCATTGCTGTATTTACAGCAGTAGTACCCACCGCTACTTTAAGTTTTTCAGCATATCCGGAGTCTTTATATTTAAATTTCAAACGGTAGCTAACACCTTGTGTTAAATTTAATCCGTTAGTAAAGAACCAATCATCTGCTGCATTGGTACCATGGTAAGGGTATCCCATTACTTTTCCTGTAATACCTGTTGTAGTAGCATAACTCACCCATGTTCTGGTATCATTATTCACATTCTGAACGGTAGTACACATTGGAATTGCCGGTACAGTTACCGCTTCAATAGGCACTGTATAAGGAATCACAGCATTATCACATACTGTCGTGAAAGTATAGGCAACTGTCCAGGCACTAAAATCTGTAGCGCCACAAGCAGATCGCACATAAACCGTGTAAACTGTAGCCTGAGTTAAAGTAGCTACGTTAGCTGTAACAACACCCGCTGCCGTATTACCTGAAGCAGCAAGACCTGTTGCACCGCTTCCCGCTGCACCACTTGATCTTACTTCATACTGGTATCCGTTTGCCGGAGCTGTCGCCGGAGCTGTCCAACCGATAGTTGCCGTTGTCATCGTGATAGCCGAAGCATTAACTGCTGTAGGCACAAGACAAGAAGGAGTCACCTCAACAGCAATTTCTCCTACGTATAAAATGTTCATATTCGCCGCAGAATAACACTGGAATCCGATGTTATAAACTCCGGTAGTTGGTACCGTAAAATCAATTTCTTTTGCTACTACTGTACTTGTATTTCCTGTAGTCACATCAAACAAAGTAGTGGTCATTGCCGTATTTACAGCTGTAGTACCAATACCTACTTTAAGTTTTTCAGCATAGGCTGCATCTTTATATTTGAATTTCAAACGGTAGCTAACGCCTTGCGTTAATTCTAATCCGTTAGTAAAAAACCAGTCATTTGCTGCATTGCTACCATGGTATGGATAACCCATTACTTTTCCTGTAATACCTGCTATAGAGGCATAACTTATCCATGTTCTGGTATCATTATTAACATTCTGAACGGTAGTACATGCAGGAATTGCAGGTACCGTTACCGCTTCGATCGGTACTATGTGCGGAATTGCAGATGGTGAACACAATGTTGTAAATGTACCCGCTGCTGTCCAGGCACTAAAATCGCCTGAACCACAATTTGCACGAACATAAACAGAATAGGTAACCGCCGATGTAAGTCCGCTAATATTAACTGTAGTAACTCCGGCTGCTGTAGTATTTGCTACTGTCAAACCAGTTGTTCCGCTACCCGCTGCTCCACTGGTTCTCACTTCATATTCATACCCGTTTGCAGGGGCAGAACCAGAAGCCGTCCAGTTGATTGTTGCAGTTTGTGTTGCAACAGCTGTTGCTGTAATATTCGAAGGCATTAAGCAGGTAGGTGCTACTGCCGTTAAAGAGATATTATCTACAGATGCCGGTGGATTTGTTCCACCCAATCCATCGTTTTTCCATACAAAAACAAGACGTTTTGTTTTCCCTGCTACATACGTTCTTTGTGCTGCAGTAAGTGAATAGGTTACGCTTGTAGTTGTAGTAGGCGTTACCGTTCCGCTACGTTGTAACAGGTAATACCCTGTAGTAGCACTAGTATAACCCGTCCATCCTGTCGTAGTTGTATTGGTTCCGGTTGGACCAGCCGTATCCGGAGTAACCGTTGTGTCTACAAGATACACTAACAGGTTGTCATAATCTGTATCATTTCCATTTCCTCTCCAGTCAAATACCAGATCTACTGCCGTTACACCGGCCGGAAAAGTGACATCACGATAAAAATGTGAACGGTTCGCCGTATTATTGGTATAAGCCCATGCTGCTCCTGAGTTATTAGAAACATAAGCACCGCCAGTACCGGTAAACCAACCCGGAACAGTTCCTACGTTCCAAGTATTGGTCGTTCCGTTAACTGCCGTCCATCCATTGCTGGCAAACGTTGTTCCGGTTTCGAAGCCGCCTTCTGCATTGGGGTTAATTAATAGTGTTGTTTGTGTTCCCTGCGCACTGACCTGTTGTCCTAACAAAAGTGCAAACAATAACAAACAACTAAAATTCCAGTGAATTTTCAATGCATTACGCCATCGAAATCCACTCAAAAAAGTAGAGTTTTTCATAAAATAGTGTCATTAGTTTATCGCGGCTAATTTAACAAAATAATAACACTATAAATGGCATATATCTATTTTAACAATTATAAATGCAAAATCAATGAAAACACCATATTTTTTTAACATCAAGTTTTGTTAACGTTAAAAAGAATCAATAAGAAACAGTAATATAACAATATTACCCTTAATTAAGTTCAAAAAAAATAGTCTAAGAAATATTTCTTAGACTATTTTAAAGTATTTACGTTAATTATCTACCTTTTAACCACCTTAACGATCTCTTTTGCATCTCCAGATTTCAAATGAGCCGTATAAGTTCCTGCGGCTAATTGCGTCATGTCGATTTCTATCGTTGTCATGTTTACTGTTTTGTAAATAACCCGTTGTCCTAACATATTGAATACTTCAATTGTATTGATTGGTTCAGCATAACTAAACGTGATGTTATCAATAACCGGGTTAGGATAGTATTTGAATTGGTTTTTATCAAATGATGATGTTCCCAATGTAACTGTTACGGTAACAGCAAGTGCAGTAGCACTGGCACATCCGCTCACTGTTTGCGTTGCATAATAGGTAGAACCGTTTACCAGTTGTGTTCCTGCCGGAATGGCATTTGTTCCCGCCTGTGCATCTGCCAGCGTAGGGTACCAGATTATACCTGTTCCGGTCGCTACCAAATCTTCGATTGTTGCTTCTGCCGGTGTATTTACAGTGATTGTCTGTGTTGTTGCTCCACCAGGTTGTGGTGTTACATTTACAGTAACCGATACCGATAGTCTTGTACTTTCACATCCCGAAATTGTTTGTGTCACATAGTACGTACCTGTTGCCAAAGCATCTGTTGATACCATCGCTGTACCTCCGGTTGGAACATTATACCATTGTACTCCTGTTCCTGTTGCTACCAATTGTGATACTGTTGCACTGTTACAGAATGTTTGTGTGGCTGCTGTAGGCTGCGGTGTTACATTTACAGTAACCGAAACCGATAGTCTTGTACTTTCACATCCCGAAATTGTTTGTGTCACATAGTAAGTACCTGTTGCCAAAGCATCTGTTTCTGCCATCGCTGTACCTCCGGTTGGAACATTATACCATTGTACTCCTGTTCCTGTTGCTACCAATTGTGATACTGTTGCACTGCTACAGAATGTTTGTGTGGCTGCTGTAGGCTGCGGTGTTACATTTACAGTAACCGAAACCGATAGTCTTGTACTTTCACATCCTGAGATTGTTTGTGTCGCATAGTATGTACCTGTTGCCAAAGCATCTGTTGCTGCCATCGCTGTACCTCCGGTTGGAACATTATACCATTGTACTCCCGTTCCTGTTGCTACCAATTGTGATACTGTTGCACTGTTACAGAATGTTTGTGCTGCTGCTACAGGTTCTGCAGTTGTATTTACCGTTACCTGAGCAACAGTAGAGTAATTTGCCTGTCCGTTTGCCACACAGGTTACCGCTAAACGATAGTATGTTGTTTGCGTAATTGTTGCTGTAGTCAAATCAGCATAAGTTGCTGTTGCTGTTCCCACATTTACCGGTGTTGTAAATGCCATATCTGTAGCAGATTGCCACTGATATGATGTGGTTTCACCAGTAGAGTAACCTGCTGCCTGAATTGTTGACGTTCCGGAAGTACAAATTGTAGTTACCGTAGCGGTAGCGGTACCGCCAACTGCTGCTGTACAAACCGGAGACGTAAATTCATCGGCTCCCATATCCGGTGTTGTAACATTTCTTGTATCGCCATCAATATCGGTAGTGATACCTGCAATTGGTGTTCCAAGGTTGTCTAAATAAACATTACTTGCCGGTACTAAATGTAAGTCTGTTAAAGAGGTATACACCGGTAAAACATTTTTAGCGTTTGTGTTGCCTCCGAAACCTGTTTGTAACGCTGCAAGATCTGCTCTGTCTGATACAATATACCCCAGATTCGTTCCTGTTGTATAATAGTTGTTATAATCTATTGCTGCAAAAACCGTATTGGCTGCTTCCGAATAAATCGCATAGCGTGCTCCGGTTTGTGTTTGCGTATTGCTAAAGATATTGTTTCGCAAGTTAATGGCTCCGGCTGCTGTAACCGTTGCTGTAACATTGATCGCTGCCGGTCTTCCTCCAATAGTCTGGTTAGTATTCATTGCCACTGTATTGTGGTAAACATTATAACCAGCTCCCTGGTTGATGATGATTCCGTATCCGTTATCGGCTACGCCACCACCCGCTGAATAGCCATAACTTGCCACATCACTGATGAAGTTATTATATACCGTAATGTTTGCCGCAGCGTTGTTGGAATTCAAATAGATTCCGTTACATCCATAACCAGTGGTATTGGTATTTTTAATATCGGATATTTTGTTATTAAACACGGTTCCGTTAATTGCGTTTCCGCCAACAAGTATACCCGATGCTGTACTGGTTGTAGTTGTTGTTACTCCAAAAATCTGGTTTCCGGAAATCACAAATCCCTGTGCGTTTTGCACCGCTACTCCTCTAAAACCAAGTTTATCAACAGCAGTTGCAGATCCTATAACATTACCCGTAATCACAAATCCCTGATCCGGAGTTGTTGCATTTCCGATAGCGAAAATAGCATTCTGCATTTTGTTGAAGGTGTTATTAATGGCTGTAAAACCGGTATTGGATGCTTCTGCAGCACCTCCTAAAGCAGTACCACTCACCACAATACCTGCCACGGTTGTTGCCGGTGTGTTTCCGATGATTTTAAGGTTTTTGAATGTCGCATTCAATGCTCCGTTTGTAGCATCGGCACTCGCTACCCAAAGTACCACCCCTGCTCCATTGGTATTGGTGATTGTTAAATCACGGGTAGTTGTTCCGTTATTACTTCCGTCGATAGTTACATAATCTGCTCCTGCTATTTTAAGAATAGCCGTTGCATTAGATCCTGAAAATGCTGCTGTAACACCAGTTGCCGGTTTAATGGTCAACGTGTTTGTTGCACTGGCATCCGGATTGGAATTAATCGTAATCGGATAGGTTTCTCCCGTATAGGTTGCATCTGTTAATGAGAAGGTAACCGGACCGGATAAACATTTTGAGTTATAGTCTGCTACAGCCGCTGTTAACGTTGCATAGTTTCCAGAAGCTCCAACGGTATAAACACCACTTAAAGGGCTGTAAATATTGTATGTAAACGGTGTGGTTGGCGGCGTTGCTGCTGCCGGCGGATTAATTGTAAATCCTGCTGCACCTGCTGCCGGTAATACGGCTACATTTGGAGTTCCTGCATTATCCTGAGCCACAATATAATAGGAAACAGAATCTCCTAATACTGCTCCAGCACCAATTGTAAATTCATATTGTCCAGATCCTAAACTGGTCGCTACAGCTGCCGTATAGGTTCCTGCATTGATTTTCCAGTAGGCAACCGGTAAACCGGCACCTGTTGTTGGCACTCCGCTTCCGTCTGTAATTGTTGCTGTAATTACTTTACTACCCGGTACGCAAGAACCTGCTACTACCGTATGTACTATTACCGGAGCCGTTATATCTGTAGGGATACCGGCAAATTCATCTGCTCCGATATCCGGAGTTGTTACATTTCTTACATCTCCGTCAAAATCATCCGTGATACCCGCTACCGGTGTACCACCATTTTCGATTTGTGTCGGTATTGTAGTATCGATGTGTAAGAAAGTAGCATTTGCGCCTGTTACGGAAACCCAGTTCGGATTTTCTGTTACAGATGCAACATCTCTTGGTGCCACTCTGGCTTTAAAAGCTGCCAGGGTTGCATCGGTATTTGTTCCGTCTGTAAAAATTGTCGTTCCAAAATACAGGTTATTATTAGATACGGCATCATACGTTGTTAACGTTGTTGAAGATCTTCTGTAGGCTGCTGCAAGTCCCGCTCCGGTTGTTGCAGACTGGTTTACAAAAATATTGTTTCTGAAAGCCACTGTAGGCGTTGTTGAAACAGATACAGCGCTTGATCCGAATAATGCTCCGGTACTTGCTCCGTTTAAACGAACGGTGTTGAAGTTAACATTTACAGTTGTTCCTCCTGTAATGCTGATCCCGATCAAAGGGTTGGCTGCATTTGCAATCGGAGTTCTCAAGTCGCCCACAATATTATTGTATAGTGACGTTGTTGTTCCACCAGACACTAAGATACCATTTACGGTTCCGGAAGCATTGTTTGCCTCAATATTGAAGATCTTGTTTTTATAAAGATTCTGTATGGTTCCTCCCGTTATGGAAATAGCAGAAACGTTTGCCGCTCCTGTTGTTGTTAAACCGCTGATGGTATTGTTAAAAAAGTTCTGGTTACCGGCAGCAGAAGTGATTCCTACGATACTGCCCGCAGTAGTAACATTTGTAATTGTATTTCCAGACACATTGTTTGTACCGCCAACCAAGCTGTATCCCGCATTCAATACGGTTGAAGCACTACTTCCGTTGATAATATTGTTAAATGTGTTGTTCGTTATTGTTTTTGCCGGATATCCCGCAGTTCCTCCATCGGCCGATCTGAAACCGCCTAATGTTGTTGCTCCGGTTAATGTAACATTTGAGAAATTATTTCCGGTATTGGTTTCTGAACCACTTGTAGTACTTCCGAAAGAGTCATAGAAGTACACGGTTCCACCCGCTCCGGTTTTACTAAAACCAGTAACAATGGCATTGTTGTTTACAATGGTTACCGCATCTGTAGGGTGGGTTACATTATTACTGATAAACGTAAATCCAGCGGTTGTGTTTACCGATAAGTTCGTAAAAGTATTGTTGTTGATGTTTGTATTTAATGTAGTAGCGGCATTAATAATCAAAGTTATCGCTGCCGTTCCTGCTACGGTGTGTCCAAATGTATTGAAGTCGTTGTTATTGATATTCAATGTTGTGGTAACACTTACGGTAGTTGCCTCATTGGATATCCCAAACATCGTTCCCCCGGCAGCAGCGCTGCGTAAGGATACTGTATTATTATTGATTGTATTCACAATAACACCGGTAGGTGCGTTATTGAAAGCCGGTACAAAGATTCCTCTTAGGGTTCCTGCCGTAACGCCTCCGTTTGAACTGGCTACGTTATTATAAGAAATATTAAAATTCTTGGTATTTCTTACCAGGATACCGTTAACCGATCCGGAAACATTCGAATAACCGGAAAAGGTTCCCGTTGTTCCAAAGTTTGTTATCGTGTTCCCTGTTGCCAGTGCTGTTCCTCCAATATCCAATCCGGTATTGTGATCAGCCGCCGCTGTTGGTCCCACATATACGATTCCGATGTTTACATCGGTTATCGTATTGCCATAGATTTTCAGGTTGTGATTTCCTCCGTTAGCTCCGGTTGCTGTAGCTGCTGTTGTAACGGTAGTACCCGAGTGAACAGAGTTACTGTAAATACCGAAGGTATTTTGATAAGTACGGTTTAAATCGATAGTATTGTTCAGGATGGTGTTATTCTGCGCACCATTTGTAGTAGAGGCATACAGCAACGCAACACCCCATTCGGTCATGTTGTTCGTTCCTGCTGCCGTTGTTGAATTGGCTGCATTTTCCTGCATTGTAAAGCCCTGGATCGTAACCCAGTCTGCTCCTACTAATTTAAAAATAGCATCATTTAAAGCTCCCGACGTTTGAGGGGTTGGTGCTGTAATTGTGCTGGTACTTCCTACTATTGTAATTGTATTTACCGCTGTTCCTTCAGCTGTAATGACATAACCGCCCGCAGGTGCCGTTTCATTTCCGGAGAGTGTTATCACGACCGGTCCCGAAATAGTTGCTGCGTTCAATGCCGTAATAGCCGAAGCCAGGTTCGGATATGTGGCACTTAAACCCGATCCGCCGTTTGTAGCTACCTGTGCGTTGGCTACAAAGACCGATACAAATAAAAAGAACATTAAACATATATGTTTAATGTTCTTCGACCATGCAAATTGATGGGCATCGCTGTTTTTAAGCAACGCTTTACTTTCGCTGCCTAATGAATAGTAATTTTTATTCATATGAAATTATTTAGTCGGTTAAATTACTAAATTTTTCATCATACAATAAAAAAACTATAAAAATTTTAAAGATTTAACAATTTAATATTTTAGCGGTTAAAATATTCACTGAGTCGTCCTAAAATAGGTTGACAGATTTTAGAATAAAAATATATTAACCAGTCAGGTTTACCTGGCTGGTTTTTTCATGTATAAAATTAGGCGTTTTCATCATTAAACTCAAATGAGGTCTTTTAGCATTATACGTTTCTATCGCTGTTTTTATAAGCTTTCCTAAAGTCTGACCATCTTTGCATTTATAAAACAAGAATTCGTTTTTTAAAATTCCGTTTATTCTTTCAGCTAAAGCATTTTGATAACAATCATATCCGTCAGTCATAGAGGGTGTAATACCGTTTTTAGCTAATACTTCCTGATAAATTTTAGAACAATATTGTAATCCTCTATCGGAGTGATGTATCAGGGGTAATGTTGATTTCCTATTCTGTATAGCCATTTTTAATGCCTGTACCACATTTTCAGAACTCATATCATCACTCAGCTTATACCCCATTATTTTTCTGCTATAAGCATCAGTAACTAAAGACAGATAATGGGTTTTCCGGGATGATTTGACATAAGTGATGTCGCTTACATATACCTGTTCAGGACGTTTAATCTCACACTCTTTCAAAAGATTTTCGTACTTGTGTAGCCAATGTTTAGAATAGGTAGTTTTAGTGTAACTCTTCATTGGTTTAACAAGTAACTTCTCCCTTCTTAGATAACCAAATAAGGCATCACGACCTATCTTTACACCCTGTTGATCAAATTGCTTCGAAAGTAGGTAATATAGTTTACGTGTCCCTATACGTGGCATTTCCAATCGCAAAGAAAGAACCAGATGCTTTACTTTGAGTAACTCAGATTCCCGATCGAGGATTCTTTTTTGTTCCTGATATATAGCTTGCCTACTTATCCCAAACAATCGGCAACTTTTGGACAAACTTATTCCTGCTCCTTCCCGGAGTCGGAAGATGGTTTGGGAGAAAACTTTTTTCGGATCTGGGTTCCGTACTGACTATCAGAAATGTCGATCATCGTATTGAGAATCTTATTTCGAAGTTTCTCACCTGCCAGTTCTTTCTCTAATCGTTTAATAATCTGAGCCGGGGTTTCTTTAGATTTAGACATAAATAACAGATTTGGTTTACTCCAGTCTAAGTTACCATATTTTCGAAGCCAAACCAAAACAGTACTTCTGCCTTGGATACCGTAAACAGTTTGAGCCTGTTTATAGGTCATTTCGCCTTGTTCAACTCGGGAAACTACAGCTAATTTAAAAGCCATATTATAATCCTTTTGAGTACGCTTAACTCGCGTTGTTGTTGTGTCTTTCATAATAAGTCGATTTTGTGTCAACTTATTTCAGGACGGGACACACAAATAAAAAAAGCCTCTCATAATGAGAGGCTTTTTATTAAGCTTGACCTGTTGGTCCGAAATTTAAAGGTATCGAAGGCAATTCTGCCTCTTTGATTTCACCATGAGCTGCTTCAAACCGTGTTATGTTTTCTGCTAAAGCTCCTAATAAACGTTTTGCATGCTGCGGAGTAAGTATAATTCTGGATTTTACTTTTGCTTTTGGCACTCCCGGCATAATGTTCACAAAATCAATTACGAATTCTGTGTTGGAATGATTGATGATTGCCAGATTGGAGTAAATCCCGTCGGCTACCTGCTCATCCAATTCAATATTGATTTGTCCTTGCTGTTTATTATCACTCATGATTCTTAGTAATTAAATTCTTCTTTTGCAGCCATTAATTCGTTGAATTCTTCTTTAGAACCTACAATAATATTATCGTAATCTCTCATACCTGTACCAGCAGGGATTCTGTGACCCACAATAACATTTTCTTTCAATCCTTCTAATCCGTCAACTTTACCAGCTACAGCTGCTTCATTCAATACTTTCGTTGTTTCCTGGAACGATGCTGCCGAGATAAACGATTTCGTTTGTAATGACGCTCTTGTAATACCCTGAAGAATCGGAGTAGCCGTTGCCGGAACCACATCTCTTGCAACTACAAGGTTTCTGTCATTTCTCTTCAGTAAAGAGTTTTCATCTCTTAATTCTCTTGGCGATATGATCTGACCTGCTTTCAGGTTATCAGAATCACCCGCATCTTCCACAACTTTCATTCCGTATAATTTATCATTTTCAACGATAAAGTCACTTGTATGAGCCAACTGATCTTCTAAGAATAGTGTATCACCCGGATCCTGGATTTGAACTTTACGCATCATCTGACGAATTACAACTTCAAAGTGCTTGTCATTAATTTTTACCCCTTGTAAACGGTACACTTCCTGAATTTCATTTACCAAGTACTGTTGTACAGCAGATGGTCCCTGGATTCTTAAGATATCATCCGGAGTAATTGCTCCGTCAGATAGTGGCATACCTGCTCTTACGTAGTCATTTTCCTGAACTAAGATCTGGTTTGAAAGTTTAACTAAGTATTTCTTAATCTCACCAAATTTAGATTCTACAACGATCTCACGGTTACCTCTTTTGATTTTTCCAAAAGATACTACACCGTCAATCTCAGATACTACAGCCGGGTTTGAAGGATTACGAGCTTCTAACAACTCGGTAATTCTTGGTAAACCTCCTGTAATATCCCCTGCTTTTGAAGAACGACGAGGGATTTTCACTAAAATCTTACCTGCTTTAATTTTCTCTCCGTCATCAACCATAAGGTGGGCACCCACCGGTAAGTTGTAAGAACGGATTAATTCTCCGTCTTTTCCGTAGATTAATAAAGTAGGAATTAATTTTTTATTTCTGGCTTCAGAGATTACTTTTTCCTGGAATCCGGTTTGCTCATCGATTTCAACCATGAACGATTGTCCCTGTTCGATATCTTCGTAAGCAACCTTACCTGTAAATTCTGAAATAATTACACCATTATACGGGTCCCATTTACAGATTGTAGTTCCTTTATCTACTACTTCACCATCTTTAACAAAGATGCTTGATCCGTAAGGGATATTATGTGTATTTAATACGATTCCTGTTGTTTCGTCTACTAATTTTAATTCTGTTGAACGGGAAATTACAATATCGATAGCATTACCTTCATTGTCTTCTCCTTTAACGGTTTTTAAATCTTCGATTTCAAGTCTTCCTTTGAATTTCGTAATGATACTTGATTCTTCAGAAATGTTACCTGCTGTACCCCCAACGTGGAATGTACGTAGTGTTAACTGTGTACCCGGCTCACCAATAGACTGTGCTGCAATAACTCCTACTGCTTCACCTCTCTGGGTCATTTTACCTGTTGCCAGGTTACGTCCGTAACATTTTGCACAGATACCTTTTCCAGCTTCACAAGTTAACGGAGAACGAACGTCTACTCTTTCAATTGGAGAAGCGTCAATAGCTTTAACGATAGCTTCTGTAATTTCATCACCTGCGTGAACTAAAATTTCGCTGGTTAAAGGATTGATTACATCTTGTAACGCAACACGTCCTAAGATTCTTTCTCCTAAAGTTTCAACAACTTCCTCATTCTTTTTCAATGCTGATACTTCAACACCTCTTAAAGTACCACAATCTACAGAGTTTACAATAACATCCTGAGAAACGTCATGTAATCTTCTGGTTAAGTACCCGGCATCTGCCGTTTTAAGAGCCGTATCCGCAAGACCTTTACGAGCACCGTGAGTAGAAATAAAGTATTCTAAAATTGAAAGTCCTTCTTTAAAGTTCGATAAAATCGGGTTTTCAATAATTTCACCACCACCAGCGGTTGATTTTTTAGGCTTAGCCATCAAACCACGCATACCGGTTAACTGACGAATCTGTTCTTTAGATCCCCTCGCTCCAGAGTCAAGCATCATATACACCGAGTTGAATCCCTGCTGGTCTTCTCTAATGTTTTTCATCGCTAATTCTGTAAGCAATGCATTGGTTGAAGTCCAAACGTCAATAACCTGGTTGTAACGCTCATTATTAGTAATAAGACCCATGTTATAGTTCATCGAAATCGCTTCAACCTGACCGTTTGCATCCGCAATAAGGTCTTGTTTCTGATCTGGAATTTTGATATCCCCTAAAGAGAAAGAAAGTCCTCCTCTGAAAGCGAAACGGTATCCCATATCTTTCATATTATCCAAGAAGGCAGCAGTAGTAGGTACATTGGTAACACTTAAAATTTTACCAATAATATCTCTTAAGGACTTCTTCGTTAATACTTCATTTATATAACCAGCTGCTTCCGGTACTACTTCGTTAAATAATACTCTACCTGCAGTAGTCTGGATAATTTTATATACTAATTCTCCGTTTTCATTAAAGTCTTTTGCTCTGATTTTAACACGGGCATTCAACTCTAACTTCCCTTCATTCAAAGCAATATTTACTTCTTCTGCCGAGTAAAAAGTCAGGCCTTCACCTAAAATTTTATGATCCGGAGTAGACAAACGTTCTTTGGTCATGTAATACAGACCCAAAACCATGTCCTGAGAAGGTACCGTGATTGGCGCACCATTTGCAGGGTTCAAGATATTGTGTGAAGCCAACATTAATAATTGTGCTTCCAAAATAGCTTCCGGTCCTAATGGTAAGTGAACCGCCATCTGGTCACCATCGAAATCGGCATTAAACGCCGTACACACTAACGGGTGTAACTGGATCGCTTTACCTTCAATCAATTTTGGCTGGAATGCCTGGATACCTAATCTGTGCAAAGTAGGAGCACGGTTTAGTAGTACCGGGTGTCCTTTAATTACGTTTTCAAGGATATCCCAAACTACCGGCTCTTTTTTGTCGATAATTTTCTTAGCCGACTTCACTGTTTTAACAATTCCTCTTTCGATTAATTTACGAATAACGAATGGTTTGTACAGTTCCGCAGCCATATCTTTAGGCAGACCACATTCGAACAATTTCATTTCCGGTCCAACAACAATTACCGAACGGGCAGAATAATCCACACGTTTACCTAATAAGTTCTGACGGAAACGACCTTGCTTACCTTTTAAGGAATCCGAAAGGGATTTTAATGGTCTGTTTGATTCTGTTTTAACAGCAGAAGCTTTTCTTGTGTTATCGAATAACGAGTCTACAGATTCCTGTAACATACGTTTTTCGTTTCTTAAGATTACTTCCGGAGCTTTAATTTCCATTAATCGTTTTAAACGGTTGTTACGGATGATTACTCTTCGGTACAAATCATTTAAATCCGATGTTGCGAAACGACCTCCATCAAGCGGCACTAACGGACGCAATTCCGGCGGAATAACCGGGATTACTTTTAAAATCATCCATTCCGGACGGTTTTCTCTGTTATTGTTTGCTTCACGGAACGATTCTACAACCTGAAGTCTTTTTAAAGCTTCTGTTTTACGTTGTTTTGATGTTTCATTATTAGCAGCGTGACGCAGGTCGTAAGACAAAGCATCTAAATCTGTACGTGCCAATAAGTCCATAATACATTCCGCACCCATCTTAGCGATGAATTTGTTCGGATCGGTATCATCTAAATATTGATTCTCCATCGGAAGGGTATCTAAAATATTCAAATACTCTTCTTCTGTTAAGAAGTCTAATCGGTTTAAAGTTTCTCCTTCTGGATTTTTAGCAATACCCGGTTGAATTACTACATATCTTTCGTAGTAAATAATCATGTCTAATTTCTTAGACGGCAAGCCTAGAATGTAACCAATTTTGTTTGGAAGGGAACGGAAATACCAGATATGAGCGATAGGCACCACCAAATTGATGTGTCCAACTCTGTCTCTACGTACTTTTTTCTCCGTAACTTCAACTCCACAACGGTCACAAACGATTCCTTTATAACGGATTCTTTTGTATTTACCACAAGCACATTCGAAATCTTTTACTGGACCGAAAATTCTTTCGCAGAAAAGACCGTCACGCTCTGGTTTGTGTGTACGATAGTTGATGGTTTCCGGTTTTAAAACCTCACCTCTTGATTCTGCCAGAATGGATTCCGGGGAAGCAAGTCCTATCGAAATTTTGTTAAATCTTTTAACGGTATTTTTATCTTTTAATCTCGTCATGATATGAATACTATCGATTTATTAAAAACGCTATAAAAGGGAGCAATCAAAGATTACTCCCGTGTGAATTTATTCTTCTAATCTGATGTCTAATCCAAGACCTTTCAATTCATGCATTAATACATTGAATGATTCCGGTAATCCTGGTTCCGGCATAGTTTCTCCCTTAACGATAGCTTCGTAAGTTTTCGCTCTACCAATAACGTCATCCGATTTAACAGTCAAGATTTCTCTTAGTGTACTTGATGCTCCATAAGCTTCAAGAGCCCAAACCTCCATCTCTCCAAAACGCTGACCACCGAATTGTGCTTTACCTCCTAATGGCTGTTGCGTAATTAATGAGTATGGACCGATAGAACGTGCGTGCATTTTATCATCAACCATGTGTCCTAATTTCAACATGTAGATGATACCTACAGTCGCCGGCTGGTGGAAACGGTCTCCTGTTCCTCCGTCATACAGGTAAGTATGACCGAATCTAGGAATACCTGCTTCGTCTGTTAAAGCATTGATCTGCTCTAAAGAAGCTCCATCAAAAATTGGCGTTGCAAATTTCTTACCTAGTTTCTGACCTGCCCATCCAAGAACAGTTTCATAGATCTGCCCGATGTTCATACGCGATGGTACACCAAGTGGATTCAATACGATATCTACAGGAGTTCCGTCTTCTAAGAAAGGCATGTCTTCGTGACGAACAATTTTCGCAACGATACCTTTATTTCCGTGACGTCCCGCCATTTTATCCCCAACTTTCAGTTTACGTTTCTTAGCGATATAAACTTTAGCCAGTTTTAAAATTCCTGATGGTAATTCATCTCCAACAGTGATTGTAAATTTCTCTCTTCTCAATGCTCCCTGAAGGTCATTCAACTTAATTTTATAGTTGTGGATCAGGTCGTTCACCATTGCATTGGTTTCATCGTCTGTAGTCCACTGTCCTTTTGTTAAGTGTGCGAAATCTTCAACAGCATACAACATTTTTTGAGAGTATTTTTTACCTTTTGGCAATACTTCTTCTCCCAAATCATTCATAACACCCTGAGATGTTTTTCCATTCACGATGTCAAACAATTTCTCCACCAATCTGTCTTTCAATTCATTGAATTTCACTTCAAATTGTGTTTCTAAAACTGCTAAATCATCTTTATCTTTAGAACGTTTACGTTTATCTTTAACCGCTCTTGCGAATAATTTTTTATCTAAAACCACACCGTGTAATGAAGGAGACGCTTTTAATGAAGCATCTTTAACATCACCTGCTTTATCCCCGAAGATCGCTCTTAATAATTTCTCTTCCGGAGTAGGATCTGATTCTCCTTTTGGTGTAATTTTTCCGATTAGAATGTCGCCAGGTTTTACCTCTGCACCAATTCTAATCATACCGTTTTCATCTAAATCTTTAGTTGCCTCTTCACTTACGTTAGGGATATCATTCGTTAACTCTTCGTTACCTAATTTTGTATCTCTTACTTCCAGTGAATAGTCATCCACGTGAATGGATGTAAAGATGTCATCACGAACAACTTTTTCAGAAATTACAATCGCATCCTCGAAGTTATACCCTTTCCAAGGCATGAAGGCAACTTTAAGGTTTCTACCTAAAGCCAATTCTCCGTTTTGCGTTGCATAACCTTCACAAAGTACCTGTCCTTTTGCAACTCTGTCTCCTCTTCTTACGATTGGTTTCAGGTTGATAGAAGTACTCTGGTTGGTTTTTCTGAATTTGATTAACTGGTATGTTTTTTCATCCGGATCGAAACTAACTGCTCTTTCCGCATCGGTTCTGTCGTATTTGATGGTAATCATGTTCGCATCAACATATTCAACAGTTCCGCTACCTTCAGCATTGATCAGTACTCTGGAATCAGACGCCACCTGACGCTCTAATCCTGTACCAACAATTGGTGCTTCCGGACGCAATAATGGAACTGCCTGACGCATCATGTTTGATCCCATCAATGCACGGTTCGCATCATCGTGCTCCAAGAACGGAATTAATGAAGCCGAAATGGATGCAATCTGGTTTGGCGCAACGTCTGTATAATCTACAACTCCCGGCTCAACCACAGGGAAATCTCCTTCTTCACGAGCAATAACTCTGTCAGCGGTGATGGTTCCGTTTTCATCCATATCAATGTTTGCCTGAGCAATCATTTTTCCTTCTTCTTCTTCTGCACTTAAATAGATCGGAGTAGAAACCAAATCCACTTTACCTTCCGTTACTTTACGGTAAGGAGTTTCAATGAATCCCATTCCATTCACTTTTGCATATACTCCAAGAGATGAAATCAAACCAATGTTTGGTCCCTCCGGTGTTTCAATAGGACATAAACGTCCGTAGTGTGTATAGTGAACGTCACGTACCTCGAATCCGGCTCTTTCTCTGGAAAGACCTCCTGGTCCAAGGGCAGACAATCTTCTTTTGTGTGTAATCTCGGCCAGTGGATTCGTTTGGTCCATGAACTGAGATAACTGGTTGGTTCCAAAGAAAGAGTTGATTACTGATGACAATGTTTTGGCATTGATCAAATCAATTGGTGTAAACACCTCGTTATCTCTAACGTTCATTCTTTCTCTGATTGTTCTTGCCATACGGGCAAGTCCTACACCAAATTGTGCCGACAATTGTTCTCCAACTGTTCTAACACGACGGTTTGATAAGTGATCGATATCATCAATCTCTGCTTTAGAGTTGATCAATTCGATTAAATATTTTACGATTGTAATGATATCCTCTTTGGTCAAAACCTGTTTTTCCATTGGGATATCCAAACCTAATTTTTTATTCATTCTGTAACGACCAACTTCACCTAAGTTGTAACGTTGATCGGAGAAGAATAATTTATCGATAATACCACGAGCCGTTTCCTCATCAGGCGGTTCTGCGTTACGCAACTGACGGTAAATGTGCTCTACAGCTTCTTTTTCTGAGTTTGTAGGGTCTTTTTGTAATGTATTGTGGATAATAGCGTAATCAGCCTGATTGTTATCTTCTTTGTGTAACAAAATAGCTTTAACGTTCGCATCAATAATTTCCTCTACATTGTCTTTATCTAAAATCGTATCACGATCCAAGATAATTTCATTACGTTCAATTGATACTACTTCTCCAGTATCCTCATCAACGAAATCTTCATGCCAGGTGTTCAGAACACGCGCAGCAAGTCTTCTTCCGATGTACTTTTTAAGACCTGTTTTAGAAACTTTGATTTCTTCTGCAAGGTCAAAAATCTCTAGAATATCTTTATCTCTTTCAAATCCGATAGCACGGAAAAGAGTTGTTACCGGTAATTTTTTCTTTCTATCGATATAAGCATACATAACGCTATTGATATCGGTAGCAAATTCAATCCAAGATCCTTTAAAAGGAATTACTCTGGCAGAGTATAATTTTGTACCATTCGCATGGAAAGATTGTCCGAAGAATACACCCGGTGAACGGTGTAACTGAGATACTACAACACGCTCGGCACCGTTGATAACGAAAGTACCGCTTGGTGTCATGTATGGTATTGTACCTAAATATACATCCTGAACAATTGTTTCAAAATCTTCATGTTCCGGGTCTGTACAATACAGTTTTAAACGTGCTTTTAAAGGCACACTGTACGTCAACCCTCTGTCAATACATTCTTCAATTGTATAACGTGGTGGATCAACAAAGTAATCAAGGAATTCCAATACAAACTGATTTCTTGTATCTGTAATTGGGAAGTTTTCCATGAAGGTATTATAAAGACCTTCGTTGCCTCTTTCGTCAGATTTAGTTTCCAATTGGAAGAAATCTTTAAAAGATTTTACCTGAATATCTAAAAAATCCGGGTAATCAGGGATGTTTTTCGTCGAGGCGAAATTTAATCTTTCAGTCTGATTTGTTAACATCAATGGACAAAATTTTGATTAAAAAAAAGTAATTTTGTGTAAATACACAGTCGAATTGTACTTTCTTTTTATAAGCGATACATCTCTGAAAATGAACAGAAAGTTATATTTCATTTTCTTTCTTCGTAGCGATTAAAAAGGGTCGTATTTCGAACTATTGCAGGTTTGAACATACAATAAATTCATTATACGCAAAATGGTTTAGGCCTTTGAGAGATCTTCTCAAGGCCTAAACCTAGCTTTTTATACTAAAGCTTAGCTTATTTAAGCTCAACTACAGCTCCAGCTTCTTCTAAAGATTTTTTAAGACCTTCAGCCTCATCTTTAGAAACACCTTCTTTAACGTTAGAAGGAGCACCGTCTACTAAGTCTTTAGCTTCTTTAAGACCTAAACCAGTTAATTCTTTAACAGCTTTAACTACAGCTAATTTAGAAGCACCAGCATCTTTCAATACTACTGTGAATTCAGTTTGCTCTTCAACAGCAGCAGCTTCTCCACCACCTGATATAACTACAGCAGCAGCTGCAGGCTCAATTCCGTAATCGTCTTTTAATATAGTTGCTAATTCGTTAACTTCTTTAACTGTTAAGTTAACTAATTGTTCTGCGAATTGTTTCAAATCTGCCATTTTTTCTATCTTTTAAAATGATTTGTAAAATTATAATTTATTATGTGCGTTCGTATTGAAATACTACTCCGCTCCTTCTTCGTCCTTAAATTGGTTTTGAAGAGCAGAGATAACTCTCTGTGCCGGAGACTGAAGTAATCCGATGATTTCTCCGATAACTTCTTCTTTAGATTTAAGAGATGCTAATGAATCAAGTAAGTTATCTCCAATGTAGATTTCTTCGTTGATGTAAGCACCTTTTAATAAAGGCTTATCAGATTTTTTACGGAATTCTTTGATAATTTTTGCAGGTGCGTTAGCGATGTCTGCAATTAAAATAGAAGTGTTTCCTTTTAAAACTGTTGGTAATTCACCATAGTTGTTATCAGAAGCTTCCATAGCTTTTTCAAGCAAGGTGTTCTTAACAACTTCTAATTTAATACCAGCTTTAAAACAAGCTCTTCTTAAGTTTGAAGTAGTTTCTGCATTTAATCCAGAAATATCTGCTACATAAACAATATTAGTACCAGCTAACTGTGCAGTTAAATCTTCAATCGCGATTGATTTTTCTTCTCTAGTCATACTAAAAATTTTTAACTACCAATTATACTGCTTTAGGATCTAAAGCAATAGCAGGACTCATTGTAGATGAGATGTGGATACTCTTAATATAAGTACCTTTCGCTGCAGTTGGTTTTAATTTGATTAACGTTTGAATAATTTCGTGAGCATTCTCCGTAATTTTCTCAGCTTCGAAAGAAACTTTTCCAATTCCAGCGTGAACGATACCAGTTTTGTCAACTTTAAAGTCAATTTTACCAGCTTTCACTTCTTGAACAGCTTTAGCAACATCCATAGTTACAGTTCCTGTTTTAGGGTTTGGCATTAAACCTCTAGGTCCTAAAATACGACCTAACGGACCTAATTTACCCATAACAGCAGGCATCGTGATGATTACATCAACATCTGTCCAACCGTCTTTTATTTTTTGTAAATAGTCATCTAATCCTACGTGATCAGCACCAGCAGCTTTCGCTTCTGCTTCTTTATCCGGAGTAACTAATGCTAAAACTCGAACATCCTTACCTGTACCGTGTGGTAAAGTAACAACACCTCTTACCATTTGATTCGCTTTTCTTGGATCTACACCCAAACGAACTGCGATATCAACAGACTCATCAAATTTTGCAGAAGATACAGTTTTGATTAAAGCAGATGCTTCTTTCAAGCTGTACAATTTGTTCTTCTCAATTTTTGAAGCAGCCTCTTTTTGCTTTTTTGTTAATTTTGCCATGTCTTTTTCTTTTTACGATTAAAAAGGAGCATTCCCAGTTACAGTTATACCCATAGATCTAGCTGTTCCAGCTACCATACTCATTGCTTTTTCAATTGTAAAAGCATTAAGATCCGGCATTTTGTCTTCAGCAATAGTTCTAATTTGATCCCAAGTAACGTTTGCTACTTTCTTACGGTTAGGTTCACCTGAACCAGACTTTAATTTTGCTGCCTCTAATAATTGAATTGCAGCAGGTGGCGTTTTAACAACAAAGTCAAAAGACTTGTCTTTATACACAGTAATTTGTACTGGTAAAACTTTGCCAGGTTTATCTTGTGTTCTAGCATTGAACTGCTTACAGAACTCCATGATGTTAACCCCAGCAGCCCCCAAAGCAGGTCCAACCGGTGGCGACGGATTCGCAGCACCTCCCTTAACTTGTAGTTTAACTACTTTACTAATTTCTTTTGCCATTTTTAAAAAATTTAGCACATCTTCATTGGAAGCGAATGATGTGGTTTATGTATGTAACAAAAATTATACTTTTTCAACTTGCATAAAACTCAATTCCAAAGGTGTTTTTCTTCCGAAAATTTTCACCATTACTTCAAGTTTACGCTTTTCTTCATTTACCTTCTCAACGGTTCCATTGAAACCATTGAAAGGTCCGTCAATAACTTTAACCGTTTCACCAACTGCATACGGAATAGCTGCATTATCTGTTTTAACAGACAATTCATCTACTTTACCTAACATTCGGTTTACTTCCGATTGTCTTAACGGAACTGCGTCACCTCCTTTAGTTTCCCCTAAGAAACCAATAACACCGGTTATTGATTTAATGATATGAGGAATCTCCCCTGTAAGGTTTGCTTCAACCATTACATATCCAGGAAAGTACACACGATCTTTACTGATTTTTTTCCCGTCACGAACCTGTACCACCTTTTCAGTTGGAACAAGTACCTGCGAGATATAATCACCCATACCGAGACGATTGATCTCAGTCTCAATATAGTTTTTAACTTTATTTTCCTGACCGCTAACCGCTCTAACTACATACCACTTTTTGACACTATTATCAGTCATATCAAAAAAATTAAGCCTTTTTTAATAAATTAAAGAATCCACCAAGAATCTTAGCGAAGACTACATCAACTCCCCATGTTGCCAATGCGAATAAAATCGAAAAAATAGCAACAACAATAGTTAAACGTTGTACCTCAGACCATTGTGGCCAAGTCACATTTGATTTTAGTTCTTCAAATGCTTCTGATATGTAATTAACAACTTTTGTCATCATATTCTGTTTTTGCACGGGCGGAGGGATTCGAACCCCCATCAACGGTTTTGGAGACCGCTATTCTACCCTTGAACTACGCCCGTTTGTTTAAAAAACCAGCAGCAGAACTGCTGGTTTTTATATAGTTTTATAGAAATTAATCTAAAATTTCAGTTACCTGACCAGCACCTACTGTTCTACCACCTTCACGGATAGCGAAACGTAAACCTACGCTTAATGCGATTGGGCTTAATAATTGTACTTCAATAGTCAAGTTATCCCCAGGCATAACCATTTCTACACCAGCTGGTAAAGAGATAGTACCTGTTACGTCAGTTGTACGTACGTAGAACTGTGGACGGTAGTTATTATGGAATGGAGTGTGACGTCCACCTTCTTCTTTTTTCAAGATATAAACCTCAGCTTTGAATTTAGCGTGTGGCTTAACAGATCCTGGCTTAACAATAACCATACCTCTACGGATATCAGCTTTATCAATACCTCTCAATAATAAACCTACGTTATCTCCAGCTTCACCTCTGTCAAGGATTTTACGGAACATCTCAACTCCTGTAATAGTAGAAGTTAATTTATCAGCACCCATACCGATGATTTCAACAGCATCTCCAGTATTAGCAACTCCAGTTTCGATACGACCTGTAGCAACAGTTCCACGTCCTGTAATTGTAAATACATCCTCAACTGGCATCAAGAATGGTTTCTCAACGTCACGTACTGGTAATTCAATCCAGTTATCAACAGCTTCCATTAATTCTAAAACTGTAGCAACCCATTGTGGCTCACCGTTTAATGCACCAAGAGCAGATCCTTTAACAACAGGACCATTATCACCATCATACTGATAGAAAGATAATAAATCTCTGATTTCCATTTCAACAAGCTCTAATAATTCAGCATCATCAACCATATCCACTTTGTTCATGAAAACAACCATTCTAGGCACACCAACCTGACGACCTAAAAGGATGTGCTCACGAGTTTGTGGCATTGGACCATCAGTAGCAGCAACCACCAAGATAGCACCATCCATCTGAGCAGCACCAGTAACCATGTTTTTCACGTAATCCGCGTGACCTGGACAGTCAACGTGAGCATAGTGACGGTTAGCTGTAGCATACTCTACGTGTGAAGTATTAATAGTAATACCTCTTTCTTTTTCTTCAGGAGCGTTATCAATTTGATCAAATGATTTTGCTTCAGAATAACCTGCATCAGACAATACTTTAGTAATAGCTGCTGTCAATGTTGTTTTTCCGTGATCTACGTGTCCAATAGTACCAATATTCAAGTGGGGTTTGGAACGATCAAAAGTTTCCTTTGCCATGATTTAATAATTTAATCTTAGTTATATAATTAGTGTTCAAATTTTTCAAAACAATGAGCCAATGACGGGATTTGAACCCGTGACCTCTTCCTTACCAAGGAAGCACTCTACCCCTGAGCTACACCGGCTTTTGCGGAATCCGAAATTAAAATCCGGAAAACCGAATTCTTCTTTCCAAATTCTTCTTTTGTGGGGAGAGCAGGATTCGAACCTGCGAAGACTTAGTCAGCAGATTTACAGTCTGCCCTCGTTGGCCGCTTGAGTATCTCCCCTACTATTTTATTATCAGTTACTTACAACTTAGAGCCGATGGAGGGACTCGAACCCACGACCTGCTGATTACAAATCAGCTGCTCTAGCCAGCTGAGCTACACCGGCAACTGCAATAAAAAAGTCCGCTATTTCTAACGGACTGCAAATGTAGAGAATTTATTTTTTAATCAAAACATTTTTCATATTTTTTTTATAGCAATCATCATTTATACCAAATCTACCCTAAAAAGAGCATCATAAAGACAACTGTTTTCCAAAAATATTAAATATGCGTTCTGATTCTACCCTTTCTTTTTAGCAACAAGCGCTCCAAAGAGTCAACAGACAAGTCTAACGCCTCTTCAAATGTTTTACTTTGCTTTTTAACCACGAACTCATCCCCAGGAACACTGATCTTCACCTCCACTATCTTATTTTCTTTATCACTCGTATTTTCTACTTTCAAAAATACATTGGAAGAAACTACCCTGTCGTAGTATTTTTCCAGTTTTTCTAATCTCTCTTGAACAAAACCAACTAATTTCTTGTCAATATTAAAATTGACAGCCTGAACATTTACTTTCATAATTAAAACATTTATTGGGTTTAACTTTCAGAATCGTTTCGGTTTCTAGGATGTGCTTCCTGATAAACTTTTTTAAGCTCAGAAAGACTACTATGTGTGTAAATCTGGGTAGAAGACAAACTAGCGTGACCTAACAATTCCTTAACTGAATTTATATCGGCACCATTGTTCAGCAGATGCGTCGCAAAGGTATGCCTAAGAACGTGTGGACTCTTTTTTACCTTCTCAGAGACAGTACTAAAGTAATCATTTATTAATCTATAAACAAACGATTCACTGACTTTATTACCCTTTTTACTCAATATTAACAAATCATTAGGAAGCCCCTCATTTAACATTCCCCTTTCCTTAAGATAATCTTTCAGTAACCGATCCGTACAATCTAAAACGGGCAGTAAACGTTCCTTATTGCGTTTCCCTAAAACCTTTAACGTTTTGGCATGCGGATTATAATCCCGGACTTTCAAACCTATCAATTCCGAGCGGCGTATTCCCGAAGTATAAAACAACTCCACGATTAACCTGTTCCGGATTCCTTCAAAGTCTTCCGCATAATCCACCGCTTCGGCAACCGCCTGCAATTCCTTTTCCGAAAAAGGAATCTGCACTTTCCGGGCCACTTTTAACGATTTATGCTTCAGAAGCGGATTTACCGCTATCTGCTTCGCTTTTAGCAGGAATTTATAAAATGATTTTAAAGATGATATTTTCCGGTTAACAGAAGTATTTGAAATTCCGGATTCAACTAACGAGACCAGCCAGGCTCTGACATGACCGTAATTGATCTTTTCGAGCGCCACGTCGAACTTGCCTTCTTCAAGAAAAGCCTCAAAAGAAAGAACATCATTCAGATAAGCAGTTTGGGTGTGGCGAGAATAATTTTTCTCTTTTTGCAGATAATCCTGGTAGGCTTGCAAAGAAGTATGCATAAAAAAAACCGTTAGTAACAAAGTTATAAAAACTTTTATTACTAACGGCTATAATAAAATCCAAAACCGATTAATTCTCTAAAGAATCTCTCAATGTCTGAATATAAGCTGCTTTTTGAACTTGAGCTCTTCTTGTTACTGACGGTTTCGTGAATGCCTGACGACTTCTTAGCTGTCTTACAACTCCAGTTTTGTCAAACTTTCTTTTGTAACGTTTTAACGCTCTATCAATATTTTCTCCGTCTTTAATTGGTATAATCAACATAATATAACACCTCCTCTCGTTAATGGGTGCAAAATTAGACTATTATTTGGAATTCCAAAATAAAAAACAAGAAATAAATCTTCTTTCTATTTTACAATACCCAAATAGATGGCTTTTTTAATGAGTCCTGCTATGTTTTTTACCTGTAACTTAAAAAAGATATTTTTGCGATGGGTCTCAATGGTTCCCCTGCTCAGAAAGAGCTTGTCTGCTATTTCTTCAGAAGTGTATTCTTGCGCAATCAACCGGATAATTTCTTTTTCCCGGTGGGATAATATGGTTCTTTTGAACGCAAAGGCATCCAGAGTGTTTCCCGGTACTGTCAGGTATTTTTCATTTTTTAAAACAATAGCATGAATTGCTTTGACCAGCTCTTCCTTACTGGTTTCCTTCAACAAATATCCGTCAATATCCGCTATTGTTTCCATACTTTCAAACATACTCAAAACCAATATTTTCACATTGGGATAGGTTGCCTTTATGATTTTTATAAATTCAACACCGTTCATCTCCGGCATCGAAATATCCGATATGAGAATATCCGGCTGTATTTCTCTCATTTTTATCAATGCCGCCTGCGCTCTATTTTCGACAAACAAAATTTCGAAGTTACTCTGGCCGGACAAAACAGCTATCATACCGTCCAGAAACATTTGATGATCATCTACAACTGCAATAGTTATCATATTATATTGTATGTGCTAAATTGGAATATCAATAATTACCGTTGTACCTCTTCCCAACTGACTTTCAATAATCATACTGCCATTTATAGCCGAAAGTCTTTCTTCAACATTCTTTAAACCGATTCCTTTTGATATTGTATTATCAAATCCCCTACCATTATCCTCCACAATTATATTCAACAGGTCATTATGCCTTGTAACATTCAACAGAACATCGGTAGCTGCGGCATGTTTCGAAATATTAGCAACCAGCTCCTGTACAATCCGATAGGCCTGATGTTTGACCGATTCAGAAAAAGAATTTAAAGCTCCCTCCGGATAAACAACTGCTTCTATCTGAAATTCCTCCCGGTATTGATACTCTTCTTTAAGCTCGTTTAACAATACTTCAAGATCCTTATCTTTTAAATAATTCAGGCTTAAATTATGAGAAATGCTTCTCAGGTTCCTGCAAACAAGTGTCATCTGCTCAATGATAATATCAATTCCTTTATTCTTCATTATAGTATTCGCCTGAGACAGCTGTAGCTTTACCCCTGTCAGCGTTCCGCCTATTCCGTCATGGATTTCTTTGGCAATCCTGTTTCTTTCCTGATCCTGCCCCTGTACAACACCGGTAATTCTTTTTAACTCTTTTTCCTGTTCCAGCCTCACAATTTCCTTTTTATGGATTTCATTTTCTTTTTCATTGATGATTTTTTGTATCCTGATCCGATTTTTATAAACCCACAATGCGATCAGTAATGCAACCACCAGTATAAGCCCAACGATTAATATCAGCTCCTTCCGGTTTTGCTGAATGATCTTCTCTTTTGTCAGCAGCTGTATCCTTAAATTCTTTTTATCAACTTCATATTTTGTTTGTATCTCGTGAAATGCTTTATTTTTTTCAATCGTAAAAACACTATCCTTCAACCTATTACATGCCTCCTTATAAAAATAGGCCTGTTTGAAATTTCCCGATTCGCTATAAACCTGTTCGATGGCCTGTAACAAACTCCATTTTTGGTCCTGGGAAATTCCTCTTTCGGAAAATTGCAGTGCTGTATGGTAATTTTTAATTGCCTCATCATACGTTTTTAATGTCCGGTAATATCCCCCTAAATTAAAATACAAATAGAAAAGCAAGTTCTGATCTTTTAATTCTTCCGCGATTTTTTTCGCCTGCATCAGATACCGGAAACCGGCTTGCCTTCCGGCAACAGTAGCGGCATAACTGTCACTTAAATTGATCAGTATATTAAACTGTTCGTATTTATCATTTAATGCAACCGCTATCACATAAGCTTTTTTATAATTATCGATTGCTTTTTTAGCATTCCTCTTTTTTTCAAGAATCGCGATGTTATTATATGTTGCCAACAGCTCAAACTTTAAGTTATTTCCGTAGGCAACTTGCTGACTTTCCGTATAGGCTTTTAATGCCTTAACAGTATCATTTTGCAAATCGTACAGGTACCCTAAATTATTTAGTGCCACACTCTGGTTTCGCATCAACCCGTGCTTTTCGGCGATATCTAATGATATCAGGAAATTTTGCAATGCGCTGCTATAATTGCCCTGATCCCTGTCTATTAATCCCAATTGATTATACCCAAGAGCGGCAATGGTATAGTTCCGGGCTTTCCCTGCATACGGAAAAGATTTATAGGTATATGCTTTTGATTTTTCCAGTTGTTTTTGAAGGTAATAGTAGTATCCCAGATTATAATAACACCTGGACAGTAAAAACGGATCGTTGTTTTTCTCACTTTCAGCAGTAGCCATTCTTATATAATAAAAGGCGGAATCCGGCTGGGACGAGAGTGTTCTTGCATAATTATCAATATGCTTTATCACCAATCTATCATTATGCTGACCACACAAAACACCAGAATTAAATACTGCCAGAAATGAGATGGTTAACAAAAATATTCTGCTCTTCATATATTTTTTTGTATAGCATATAAGAAAATTCAAACTGTTTGAAATATACAAAAAATACCCTTTTTATGGTATTTTTTGTATCCTAAATACCAAATAGATTTGAAGTATAAACTTTAGCAATCATGAAAAAAAGCCTCTTGTTTTTACTCTCAGCACTTCTACATTTTACGATTGTGAACGGACAGATAGCAGCCGGAAAAAAAAACAATATATACTTAACTATTTCTTCCGATTATGAAAATGCGAATGTCTATGAAATTTCGGCATTAATAATTTCCAATACCCAAAACATTAAAATGAGCGGGGAATACGTTTCCGAAACAAGCGTCAACATTACCCCTATCCCAGACACCACCATTCACATTTGCCCTGTCACGGCATCAGCTCCAAAAAACCAGCATAACGGCGGTACTACAGTGATACGTACCAGTACCGGCGGTCCGGGAAAAACATATTATCCTGAAATCATTCTGTATCCCAACCCTGCCAGTGATTTTTTAACGGTAAAATCCCCTGCTTTTCCCATAAGCGGTTACAGCATCTATGATACCAGCAGCATTCTCCATACCTCTAAGATAACAAAATCAGCACATGAAATCAATATGGATTTAACGAATTTACTTCCCGGCCATTACCTTTTAATTCTGGAAATGGAGTATGAAAAACCAGTATCTGTTCAATTTATTAAAAAATAAGCGGAACCCGAAAAGCTTACAGAGTAGGGAACATTAAATTACAATTAATCATGAAAAAAAACATTACTTTTTTAGCCGTAGTATTTAGTTTAGGTATTACATCCGGTGTTTATGCACAGGTAAATGACAATGGTACAAACGTTGGTATCGGTATTGCCGCCCCTCCGGTTGCCTTTGGAACGGATACCAATATAAAATTAGATATTGACGGTGGAGTCCGAAACGGGAATAAAGGCGATATCATTGCACAGCGATTCAGTTCCGGTTCCATTTACAGCACTACAAATTCACTGACTACCGGAATCATCGGTTACAACTCCAACTGGTCGGCTCAAAGTACAACTCTGGGAATAAGCTGCAACGTTGATGTAACCCAGGCAAGATCGCCATTTGGCACCTCACAAACACTTGGTGGAAAATTCACTACAAAAATAGATGGGATCTCCGGAAGTAATCCTTTTAATATCGGCGGTGTTTTCGGAAACTTAAAAGGTGCCTGGAACGGTAATTTAAGCAATGGTTATGCCGGTGCTGTCATCGGTATCGATGAAATCAACGGTTCCTCAACCTATGGCGGGTATTTTGAAGGCAAAGGGTATTTCAGTAATAAAACAGGAATAGGAACCAAAAATTTCCCGACAACCATAGGCGGCGCAAACATAAGCAGCTATAATTTATTTGTAAAAGGCGGTATTCTTACGGATGAAGTAAGAGTAAGAACCGGCTGGGCCGATTATGTATTTGCCGATGATTATACTCTAAAACCATTGGCCGAAGTAGCTGCCTTTATTGCTAAAAACAAACACCTTCCGAATGTTCCATCCGAAAAACAAGTAGCCGAAGAAGGACTTAGTCTTGGTGAAATCTCAAAAATACAACAGGAAAAAATTGAAGAGCTAGTATTGTATCTGATTAATCAGGAAAAACGAATTGAGGCTTTAGAAGCTAAAATCAACCAGAAGTAATTGTCATAGTTTAATCTTTAAAAATATTAAATTATGAAAAATATAAAATTAATACTCGGTATCCTGACACTCCTTATTTCCGGTGGAAGTTATGGGCAGTCAAACTATTTCTACTATTATAACGGTGAAAAGTTTTTTTTGGAATTAGATACGCAAAATATGGCAATCAACACAAAAGAAAACACTACCGCGTTTATAGAACCTTATTTAAGCGACAATGCTTCCTTAGGCACACTTACCGAAGACTATACCAGAGGGAGCGTTATTACTGTTGATGAATTGGCAAAAATGAACCAAAACATCAAGACCTATTATTTTGAGATACAATACCCTCAAGGTCTTGAAACCAGCAATTATTTTGCCTTACTCAACAACTTTAACACGATCAATGCAATCGTAAAAGCCTCGCCAAGTTTCAAAACCAGCGATGGTAAAAAAATTGGCCTTTCCAATAACTTCTATGTCAAACTAAGAAGTGAGGCAGACGTCAATTTATTATATGATACTGCAAAAAATTACAATCTGGAAATTTTAGGTTATGATCAATATATGCCGCTTTGGTTTGTTGTAAGCTGTGCCAGAACAAACGACAAAAATGCTTTGGAATTTGCTAACATTTTCCAGGAATCCGGTTTGTTTGAAAGTACGGAACCTGCCTTTATCTATCATAATTTAGAAGCTTCGGCAGATCCCTATTTCAACAATCAATGGGGACTAAAAAACACCGGTCAATACGGCGCTGCTTATGCCGGAATAGACATTAAAGCAGAGCAGGCCTGGGGAATTGCAACCGGAACAGGCATAAAAACAGCCATCTATGATCATGGTTTTGAAATGAATCATCCGGATTTAGCAGCCAATGTTTTCGGTACCGGTTATGATGCAAAAACCGGAACATCACCTGCACAGGTAAGAGGTCCTCATGGAACGCCGTGTGCCGGTATAACCGGAGCCGTGCAAAATAATAATTTAGGCATCAGCGGCGTTGCGCCGAACACCCAACTGGTCTCTATCAGTATCAACTTACTATCTTCCGACACTCCTATAGAGTTAGCACGTGGTTTTAACTGGGCAAGAACCAATGGTATTGATGTAATCAGTAATTCATGGGGAGGTTATGCTCCGTCAAACATTATAACAGATGCGATCAATAATGCCCTGACATTGGGACGTGGCGGAAAAGGATGTGTTGTTGTTTTTGCAGCGGGTAATGAAAACAATACCAATATTCGTTATCCCGGCAATTATTTCCCCAACATTCTTGTTGTTGGTGCCATGAGTCCATGCGGGCAACGAAAAAGCCTTTCATCCTGTGACGGGGAAACCACCTGGGGCAGTTGTTATGGTTCCCAGTTGGACATTATGGCTCCCGGTGTGAAAATGCCGACTACCGATCGCCAGGGATCTGCCGGGTATGATGTTTCAAATTACATGCAGGCTTTTAACGGAACTTCTTCCGCATGTCCGGTTGTTGCCGGTGTAGCCGCTCTGATTTTATCCAAAAACCCGAACTTAACTGCCGTACAGGTAAATAATATTATCGAACAATCTGCTCAGAAAGTAAGACCAGACCTGTACAGCTATTCCACTATTGGAGGAAGACCTAATGGAACCTGGCATAGTGAAATGGGATATGGACTTGTAAATGCCTATCAGGCTTTATTGATAACGCCAAGTCCATGTGTTACGAATCTAACACTAACGACCAATGTAACTGCTCCTGCAACAGACACCAGACAAGCTTCTTCGTCCATTTCTGCAAGCAATACGATTGGCAGTGGGGCTACCGGAATATACCATGCAGGAGAAACCGTAATACTTACTAATGGTTTTACCGCTGTTAACGGTGCTGTTTTCCGATCCTATATTGAGGGATGCTCCGGCAATTATGTAGCCAAACAAGGAGATGAACCCGTAATCAGCTACGAGACTATTCATAATCTTCCTGAAAAGAAGGCCGTTCTATCTGACGACAAAATCCAGATTGTTCCCAATCCGAACAACGGTATTTTCTATATCAACATTAAAGATATGGCGGAAGGCACTATCCAAATCACCAATCTGATCGGGGCAACGGTATACAGCAACCGCTTTAAGAAAGAGTCCGAAGACCTGAAAATAGACATTCAGGATAAAGCTGACGGGATCTATATTGTCCGGATCGTTTCCGGAGAACAAACCCTTACAACAAAAATCATTAAAAATTAAAACCGGCTGCCCATTATTGGATTTGCGGTAAATAAAAAAACCTGTTCAGCAAGCTGAACAGGTTTTTGATATTTAAAAGTAATTACTTTTTATCCTTTTAGTATATTTCTTGAAATTACTAATTTCTGAATTTCAGTAGTTCCTTCACCAATTGTACACAATTTAGAATCTCTGTAGAATTTCTCAACAGGGAAATCTTTCGTATATCCATAACCTCCGTGAATTTGTACCGCTTCATTGGCAACTTTCACACAAACTTCCGAACTATACATTTTTGCCATAGCACCAAGTGTTGTTACCGGTCTGTGATTGTTCTTTAAGAACGCTGCTTTGTGTAATAACAATTCTGAAGCTTCAATCTCTGTAGCCATATCTGCTAATTTGAAAGAAATTCCCTGGAAATCACTGATTGGTTTTCCAAACTGGTGACGTTCTTTTGAATATTTTAAAGCAGCTTCATAAGCTCCTTTTGCAATTCCTAATGATAAAGCACCAATGGAAATACGTCCTCCGTCCAGAATTTTCATGGCCTGGATAAATCCTTCTCCTACTTCACCCAAACGGTTTGCATCGGAAATACGGCAATTGTCGAAAATTAATTCTGCTGTTTCACTAGCACGCATTCCTAATTTATTTTCTTTTCTTCCGCTTGTAAAACCAGGTGTTCCGTGTTCTACAACAAAAGCTGTCATTCCTCTGGAATCTCCTTTTTCTCCGGTACGAACAATTACTACTGCAACGTTCCCCGATTTAGCATGTGTGATAAAGTTTTTAGCACCATTCAGTACCCATTCCTCACCATCTTTAACCGCTGTGGTGTTCATTCCTCCGGCATCAGAACCGGTATTGTGCTCCGTTAGTCCCCATGCTCCAATCCACTCTGCAGTAGCTAATTTTGGAATCCATCTCTTTTTTTGTTCCTCATTTCCGAATGTCAGGATATGATTTGTACAAAGAGAATTATGAGCCGCTACCGAAAGCCCGATAGAAGGGTCTACTTTTGAAATTTCTTCAACAATCGTAATATATTCATGATATCCAAGACCTGAACCTCCTAATTCTTCAGGAACTAAAACTCCCATGAATCCCATTTCACCTAATTTCTTAAATAAATCAACAGGAAATGTTTGTGCTTCATCCCATTCCATAATATTAGGACGAATGTGTTGTTCTGCAAAGTCTCTGATTGATTGGGCAATCATCGCCTGCGTTTCATTATAATCAAAATTCATTTTGTTGTTTGTTTGTTTAAAAATCCAAATATAAGGCAATTATATCAACTTTTTCTACTGGAAAATCTTTAATTTTTGTTAAGTCTTCTTTTGATTTAATCCCGCCATTCATACTCCGGTAAGTAACAATCTCTTTGGCCAGCGCAAACCGGAAGTAGGGAAATTGTGCCAGATCTTTTAAAGAACTATTGTTGATGTCAATTTTTTGAAGCGGTGGTTGCTGCAACACCGGAAAATGCACGATGAGCTGTTGTACAACTTCCGGAGACAATCCCCAGATGTATTGAAATTGTTGTGTGCTGACAAAAGCACCCAGTTTTTCTTTTTCAGCCAGTATGCGTTCCGATAAGGCAGGGCCGATACCGTAAACCTTCATCAGGTCTTCTTTTGTTGCTTTATTAATGTCTATAATGAAGTCTTTTTCTTTTGACCGGGCATGTTCTTTAAAAGTACTCCCATAATTCCGGGCTGGTCCCGGGCTGTTTACCCATTCCGGGAACTTAAAATAGGGTGCGATTTCGGCTAACTTTTCATCCGAAACTTTTGTGATGTCCTGGAATTCTTTTGGAGAGTTTATAAATTTATGCTGCTTCCGGAAGGCGTGCAACCGGTCAATTTCTTCCGTTGTCATCCCCAGGGTATATCCTTTATAATCGGAAATAAAATTGGGGTTAAAAGGATAGATCTTTAGTGTTTCGTTATCCTTTATGACTTTCAGACTGTCTATCCTGGACTGCAATGCCAGCCATTTTTCTTCTTCCGGATCTGAAGGATCCGAAGCATAATCCTTTGACAACACAACATAATACAGTATCTGAATCAATACAATCAGGAACAACAACACAAAAATTCCACTACGCTGTTCCCGGGTAAACTTTAAGTAGAATTTATTGTTGTTCATGGCTATATCTTTTATAGGTCAAATACAGAACTTCGTTTCGTATATACCATGTCTTTCAATTTCAGCCAGAAAGCCAGCGTAAGATAAACTCCGAACCACAAACCCACTGTAAAAAAAGAAAGGTAGATAAAAAAAAGCCGGACGCTGGTCGCTCTCATTCCCAGCCTGTCTGCCAGCCGTGAAGACACTTCAAATCCATGTTTCTCGAAAAAATGACGAATGTTCGTTATTAATCCCATAATACGTAGTTTTAATTTCGTTCCAAAAATAATCCATAAATATTCATTACAATAATAACTGCTGCCCTATTTCACAATTAAGGCATCTTTTAGCATCACAATATTCTTTTTTGAGATGCAACAGGGCCTGACTATCAAAAGCATTTTCCGCCATTATTCCGAAATGTCTGAATTTTTCAATTACAGTATTTTTTTCAGGCGGTATTTCCCGCAATACATCCATCAGTTTTTCTACAATATCCTGCCCCGAATGCTGTGCATATAAAAATTGTAACGGCAAAATGGTATTGATAAATACCAAATCAATAAAAGATTTGCTTATCCTTTTTGGTTTCATCGCACTTTCTTTATCAAAAAGATAGTGTGTCTGCCAATATCCGGAAACTTTCAGGTTAAACATTTTGTAAAAGGTTTTTATCGTATCTCCTTTTATTACAACATCAAACAAATTAGCCTGTTCATGGTATAGCTGTGCTAATTGCACCAACCTGATGGTCGGAAAATTACCGGGTCTTAACTTGTAAAACTGTAATGGCTGAACAAACCGTCTGGGTAACGGGTATTTATCCTGTAAATAAAACCATCTTTTTTTCAGCTGTTTATAATAGGAATCCTCTTTGGGTACCGTTAATAATCCGCCTCTTCCCAGAAATAATGCTTCAAGATTTTCATATTCATACTGTTCTTTCCGGATTACCGTGAAAGGAATTGATTTTGCAATCTGAAAAAAAGCCTCTCCGTTTACATTCAATCCAAAATTTCTGGCAATGGCACAAAACAATGTGGTTTCCCAGTCATTTTTATTTTCTTTCAGCAATTGTACAATTGGTAAAATCTTCTTTTCGAGTCTTTCAAAAAAAAGACGCTCTTTCCATTTGAGCAGTACAATCTGATTGACTTCTTTTAATTGTTTCTCACAATATATCCAGCTTTTATCGGCTATCAGGTCATAATAACCGGAAAGCAGCGTTTCAGGAACATATTTCTTCAGAACCAATACCGGAATTTCCGTATTGTCTTTCCGGAACACTTCCATATCGTGTTCCCAGACCACGTGCAGTATGACGTTATCGTATTGCTCATTTGTTTCATGGCGGTGTAAATACCAGTCTGACGAGCGGATGTGTATTTCAACATTCCCGACCCATTTCTGATTGTCGATAATAATCTGGGCGTTGAAAAAATCCGGACCTTCATGTTGCAGATACTGGCCGGAATGAAGTATTTGAAGTGCCGTTCCTTCTTCCGTTTTCAGTTCGGATATGGCAAATTTCTTGTATTGCCAGATATGGTGTAAAAAAATTTCCTGCATGGCGTATAAAATATAACACTAATATAAGAAAAATTTATCTTTGTTATTCTATACACTAACAATGAGAAAACGTTACACAGCACTACTCCTTTTTTTCTTTAGTCTTACTTTCGGCCAGGTTGCCGTAAACTCTTCAAAGGGATTAAAAATAACCTACCTGAAAAGCTCCAACGGAAAACGCATCGAAAATCAGGATCCGATACTGGTTTTTGCAACCGGTAAAGAAACACTACTCACCACCGAAAACATTCTGACTCACAAAGCTCCGCTTCCTTACGAGCAGACTTTTATTGATCATCCGGCAAACAGCTACACGCAATTTTCCAGGCTAAGCACCAACGATTGGATCAGTACAAAAGACAGTGTGGCTTTAGCAAAACAGCAGTTTGAGATTACAGGCGATACCAAAACCATTTTAGGCTATCCCTGTAAAAAAGCAAAAACGATCATTAATTCAAACACTATTGAACTTTGGTTTACCAATGCTGTCCAGGAAAAGGGCGCTCCCACTGTTTTGGGGCAGAATCTCGGACTGGTTTTGGAAATGAACCGCAATAATAATTTTGTAATCACGGCTACTAAGGTTGAAAAGCTGCAAAAAATAGCCCCAAGAGGGATGGCTTTTAATTCGTTTAAAGGCAAAAATGTTGATTTGCTCAGCTATCGCGACCTACTCTGGAAAAGCCGTTTTACAACTATAAAAGTTTTTGAAAACGAGCTGATTAATTTCTCCGGCGAATCGAAGTCCAATGACAGCATTATCCGGTTTGCAAACGGCACCATCGTTCTAAAGAAAGTACGTTTCCCGAAAATTGTACCGGGCAGCCAGGTTTTTGTTGATTTACTGGAACAATCCAATGGTGATGCCTACGACCGGACGGGATCGGTTTTTGTTATTCCGACGGATCAGAAAACGTCTTTTCTTGACGGTTTAAAAAACGGCGCCAAAACACTTCCGCTTTATGACAACGGAAACGGAAAACAGTATCAGGGGGTTGTCCGCACCAATGATTATGCACCGTTATTGGAATTGATGCGTTTCTTCACTCCTTTTGGGATCAAGCAATACAATCATATTGAGTTAAAGGATAAAAAATGGCATGATGCCGTTCCGTATCGTCAGGATATTTCAGAATTACAAACGGCATTGAGCGATCAGGAAATCTGGGTTGGTACGTTTATCGGAAATTATGATAAAGGCGGCCATCAGATAAGCCTGAATATTACCATTCATAACGAGGAAAAGCAATCTCCAAAAAATACGTTTGTTTTACCGCTGTTCAATACGACCAATGTAATGGAAATGGCGGAACAGGAATATGCTACGATGTTCAATTCCGAAAAAGGGCTGGAAGTTTCCTTTACCCTGTCAAAAGACGTTCACAATGCCAAACTGCGTTATATCACAACCGGTCATGGCGGCTGGGAAAACGGTGATGAATTTGTCCCTAAAAAGAACAGCGTCTTTTTGGATCAAAATGAAATTTTTGCTTTTACTCCGTGGCGACAGGATTGTGGTTCCTACCGGTTGTTTAATCCTGCCTCCGGAAATTTTAATAACGGCCTGTCTTCATCTGACTACAGTCGTTCCAACTGGTGTCCGGGAACGGTTACCAATCCTATCCTGATTGATCTTGGTAATCTAAAAGCCGGAAATCATACTATCCGCATCCGTATTCCGCAGGGTGCTCCCGAAGGAGGAAGTTTTAGTTCCTGGAATGTTTCCGGAATTTTAATTGGTGAATAAAAAAAGCCCCTTTCGTGCGAAAGGGGCTTTTTTATGTATTCTAAAACTATTTAATCGAGTTGATAATATCGTGTTTCGTGATAATATGGTGTTTCCCATTTCCTAAGTCAACCAAAACTGCCTGATTGTCTTTATTGATCAATTTGGAAACTTCATCAATTGGTGTTCCCAATTTTACAACCGGGAAAGCCGCTCCCATTACTTCGCGGATAGGTTTGTCGGCAACATTTTTATCGGCAACGTAACTCTGGAATAAATCGGTTTCATCAACAGAACCTACAAATCCGGTTACATCAATTACCGGGATTTGTGATATTTTGTGTTTTCGCATACGCTCAATAGCATGGGAAACCAATTCTTCTGTTCTTACTACCACCAACGGTTTGTCGATATGTTCTTTGATCAGATCTTCTGCTTTGGTTATTTCTTCTTCCAGGAATCCTCTTTCACGCATCCAGTCGTCATTAAACATTTTACCCACATAACGGCTACCACTGTCATGGAATAAAACCACCACTACGTCTTCCGGTTTGAAATGTTCTTTTAACTGAATCAGTCCTTTTACAGCTGCTCCGGCTGAATTCCCTACAAAGATCCCTTCTTCCAAAGCAATTCTTCGCGTGTAAACTGCCGCATCCTTATCGGTAACTTTTGTAAAACCGTCAATTAATGAAAAGTCCACATTTTTAGGTAAGATGTCCTCTCCGATTCCCTCTGTAATATAGGAGTAAATTTCATTCTCATCGAAAATACCGGTTTCGTGGTATTTTTTAAATACCGAACCATACGTATCGATTCCCCAGATTTTGATATTCGGGTTTTTCTCTTTCAGGTATTTTGCCACACCCGAAATCGTTCCTCCTGTTCCCACTCCAACAACAAAGTGTGTAATTTTACCATCTGTCTGTTCCCAGATTTCCGGTCCGGTCTGCTCATAATGTGCAATCGCATTGGAAGGATTATCATATTGGTTTACATACCAGGCATTCGGTGTTTCCTCTGCCAGACATTTGGAAACGGAATAATAGGAACGTGGATCGGTAGGTTCAACATCTGTCGGACAAACCACAACTTTCGCCCCTACAGCACGCAGGATATCCATTTTTTCTTTGGATTGTTTATCCGAGATCACACAGATTAGTTTGTAACCTTTCACAATAGCTGCTAAGGCTAAGCCCATACCGGTATTTCCGGATGTCCCTTCAATAATAGTTCCGCCCGGTTTTAATCGCCCATCTGCTTCTGCATCTTCAATCATTTTTACCGCCATACGGTCTTTAACCGAGTTTCCGGGATTGAATGTTTCCACTTTAGCCAGCACTAAGGCATTTACTTCCTGGGTAACTTTATTTAATTGCACTAAAGGAGTATTTCCAATAGTTTCCAATATGTTTTTTGCGTATTTCATTATTTTATTGTTTCTAAAAAAGTCGTTTATATACTATAAACTAAATTATTACAAAGATATTGATAATTAAGAGTGTCTTGTCTTAACTGAAGAAATTCCAAACCAGACCGAAACGAATCATAAAATCATGATACGGATTATTCGTGTCCGAATAGAAGTTATAACCGGTAAAGCTGGAATTGAAATGTTCTGCTTTCAGGTAAATTCTGGTTTGTCTGATTTTGGCATTGATAAAGAAGTCCAATAGCGGAAAGTTCCCGATTTGTTTTTTCTCCTGAATATAAAATTCGCCCAATAGCGGATGGTAATCATTCGCATAGTATTTTGAGAAATAGTTCAGGGTAACGCCCATTTGCAGGTATAATGCTTTTGAAAAGTAATAGTCGTTAAAATACAGCGTATTTCTTGCTACCAGTTCCGGAACGTTTAATATCCGATCCGATTGTTCCACCTTTTGGTATAAAAAGGTATTGTCCAATCCGAATTTACCAACCTTAAATTCTCTTCCGATTCTGGCTGAAAAATAATTGATCGTGTTGTTATACTGCGTTGGGGTAACCAGGATCTGGGTTTCATTCTGACTGTTATTTACAAAATACAGATGATCATCTAAAATTGTGTATTTCGCAGCAGCATCAAACCATTTGGTTTTAGCTTCAAACTCGAAATTTTTAATTTTTTCGTTTTTAAAATTGTTTTTCCAGTTATAGGCAATATAACCGCTCTGATATAAATTATAATTCAGGTCCGGTAATTTATTCATGGTCTGGAAACGGAATGAGAAAATATTCTTTTCATCCAGCGTATAACGAACCGTTCCGTCAACTTTTGCCAGTGACTGATCGGTTATCGAGTTAGACAGCAATAAGGTTCCTTTCCATTTCCCTTTGTAGTATGAGTATTGTGCCCCGTATGAATCTATCTTATCATTCTGGGCATTCGGAACAGCAATTGTTCCATCACTGTTCAGTACAGTATTATTATAGAAATAATTATACTTATACTCTTCTAAGTAAAATTGAAAATCACCGAATAACTGGTTCGAATAGGCTACTCCTATTTTATTATAAATACTGTTGAATCTTGTTTTATTGTTGACACTGCTGGAATAGGCAGAACCGAATCGTTCATTTGCCGTTGGCTGGGCATAATTAAAAAACTTATACTCATAATTTAGCTGATGCAGGAAAACAAGACTATTCGGATTGTCCTTATTTAACCGGAAACTGTGGTCAATAAAAATTCTTTTTCCTTCCAGAGAGGATTTTGTGTCATCCGAAAAATAGACATCCAAACGTGCCCTGTCGTCATAAGGCGGGATGCTGTTCTCAAAATCCGATAGGTTCTTAACACCGCCATTTTCATGATTTAAGATATCCTGTACGGCGAAGTGCATTTTTAGGTTATAACGGTTATCAGTGGTATGATAGCTGGTAATAAATCTGAAATTCCCGGTACTGGAAAGCTGGTTAACATATTTACCTAAAGAACGAAGTCCTTTATAACCAACCGACATATTGAAATTTTTAGACGTATTCAAGGAAAGAAAGGCATCCAGATTTTGTCCTTGCTCCATCACCGATTTATAATACAGTTCGGTCATTGGCGTCGGCATCGAATAATACTTAATATCCTCAGCTCTCATATAGGCAAAATGCTTTGCTTTGAAACCAAATTCCGGATAGGCATTATAGGAAGTCAACCCGTAATCCAGCGTGTTATACGTTTGTCCTTCATTAGCAAAAGGCATTAATCCAAAAATATCTTTTCGCAGATAATTAAGTGCGTATTCTTTTTTTATGGTTAGTGAAGTGTCTACATAGGTAGTATCTTTTTCCAGAGAGATAATTTTATATTGGTTAATCGGGGCAACATGTTTTTTCTCATCTGATACTCTCAATGATTTTCTTGGCTTAATCGTATCCAATTGTTCCTGGCCTAACATTGACAAAGAGCAGAAAAAAAATACCGTCAAAAAAAGATGCTTCATAATTCTATATTAGAAAGGCAAAGGTATTAGAATTTTATAAATAATAAGGTCATTCTAAAAAATGAGCGTAATTTTTATACTATCCTTTTATTTTTTTAACCCGGTATTCTTACAAATAAAAAAGCGCCCCGATTGGGGCGCTTTAAAAATATATCGTTAAATATTATTTTTTATGTTTTAATGCTTTTCTTACTTTGAAAGCATCGATCATTTTAGCAGCACTCTTACCTTGAGCAAGAACAGTGCTACCATTTAAAATAGTGAATACACCATTTTGAACTTTAACTCTAACGATAACTGTTAAGTCACCATCTCCGTTACCTCCATTAGGAGCTCCGGAATCACCTTGAGAGTTAGATGTTAACATTCCTGTTGATTGTGTAAATGATCCAGACAATGTGCTAGAACCACCTCTAAGATAATCAACTGTGATTGGAATATTGAACTCAGGTAATCCTAAAGAAGGAAGACCGATATCGTTATAAAGGTAACCAGCAATGATATACTCACCATCAGGATACTCGCTTAATGGCATGTTTAAATGCTCAGGGCAATCTCCTGTTTGAGCACCGTTTCCAAAAGGATTAAGTGTAGCAGCATCGAAAACTAAGATATCAATATCATACTCTTCTTCACAAAGAGAATATGTCTGACCTCCGAATGAGAAAGTTTTATCCCAAGATAAAGTTAAATCTAATTCGTCTTTAACAACGTTTTTGATTGTTACATTTACAACCTGATCAATAACAGCATTTAAATTAAATGTTCCGCTTAATCTTATTGCAAAAGTTTCGTTATCATCAACTGCATCATCAATAACTGTAGGAATTTTAACAGTGTAGCTTGATGCATTTGCAGGGATAGTAACCATAAATCCGTCAGCACCTAAACCTTCATCAATTCCGATTGGTGTTCCAGGTAATGAGAAATCGTCATCGATAGTAGCTGTACCACCTGGCAACAATTCAAGTTTCACCTGAATCGGAGCGTTGATAGTTCTGCTTGGTGTTAGTACGATTGACACAAATTCACCTTCATTAACAGTATAAGAAGTCTGTGCTACTGATACAGTAGGCTTTTGGTTGTAAACAAAATCAACCTCATTATCATTACAAGATACTAAAGCGAATCCCGACAACAATAATGCAAAAGCTGAATTTAAATATCTTTTATTATTTTTTTTCATATTGAAATTTTATTATCGTGTTAGATTACTTTTTTAACAAGCCAGCTTAGATTAGTATAACCAGCTACACCAACAATAGTAACATTAGTAAATCTTAAATCACCATTAGACTGAACCTGACCAACTCCAGAAATTGCATTTGTAGCGTTGTGAGTCCAATCTGTAATTCTCAATGTACCACACACATCACTAAAGTACATATCATACTGAGTGAATCCTGGTGTAATATTTGACTTGTACTCACCGATACCTACAGCTGTAATTAAAACAGGTTGAGGACCAGATGTATAATTAAGAACATAGTTACCTGCTAAGTTAGAGAAACATTGTCCTACTAAAGTAATTCTTACTTTACTAAAGTTTGATCCAACAACAGTTGCGCTAGCAGAAGAAGCTCCTGTAATTTTCAAAACGATGTTTTTATTACTACCAACAACGATAGCTCCACTGTGAACAGTAATTGGAACTAAAACCGTTTTACTTCCCGCTGGAATAATAACAGTACGGTTAGCTGTAGGGAAATTAAATTGTACCCCTTCAGTTGCAGTACTAGCTGCATCTACTTCATAAGTAACAGCAACATCCTGATCTACTGGTAAACCATTATTACCACCGATTAATTCAATCGCAGCGTTAATCGTTTTATCAGTACCATCGGTTACGATTGAAGCACTTTGAGTAGTTCTAGGAAAACCTACAATAGCTCTAGAATCACCATAAGAAGGTGCTTCATCACCTAAATCACACGATACTGTCGCTGCAGTAGCCGTGATTAATAAAAATAATAATTTAATTTTTTTCATAAACTTAATTTTTTTTATGGAAGATTCCAGAAAATCTTGTTAGTAAATGCATCATTTTGAGATTGACTTGGAACGTTGTTACCATTAGCAGTATACTCAGATCCAGGATACATCAATCTTACCGGTTTAGCTGGTCTGGTAGCAGTAAGTGCTAGGTCTGTCTGAGGGTAACTAGTTCTTGTATATTCAATCCAAGACTCAAGACCATTGATGCTCATTAAAGCAATCCATTTTTGAGTCATGATAGCCTCAACTTTATCAGCAGTAGCATCCCAACCTAATTTATCAATGCCGTTAGTATTAGCAATATAAGTTGGTCCTCCTGCAGCTCCTAATAAATCAAAAGATTTTTGGATACCCGTTTGGAATAAAGCTTTAGCATCACCAGTTAAATACCCTTTATGCACAGCTTCTGACTGTAAGAAATAACTTTCAGCAGCTGTAAATATATAACCGTCCTGAGCAGAATTCTTAACAATACCAGGTCCGAAGTTTGCTAAGTTATCAGTAGCCTCGATACCTGTTTGTCCTTGAATAACTCCTTCATAAGCACTACCATTTTGTTTCCATAATCTAGGTAAACGATTATCAAATGCAAGAGAAGGATTACTAGGACTGTATTTAACACCATTTAAAGATTCAATAGCATTTTTAGTAGCTACAGTTGAAAGGTAACCAGCTCTAGCCGTTGTTTCATTAATGTTAAATCCATAAGTATTGTAGAATGGATTTTGTTTATCATTATTAGCATTAGAATAACCTGGATTAACTTTAGCATCAGCTGTTAAGAACTGAGCACCAGAAGCCGTTAATTCATTCATTTCAGCTGTAATGTAAGCCTGACTGGAAGCAACACCGGATTCTCTTATTAACAATCTTAATTTAAGTGTGTTAGCAAATTTCTCCCAGTTAACCATGTTTCCTTTGAAAATAGCATCCTCATTACCAACAGCTGTAGTGTTAGCAGGAGCATTATGAATCATAGCAACAGCTGTTTCCAACTCAACAACTAAAGATCTGTAAATATCCTTAGCATTATCATAAGCAGGAGTAGTGTTCAATGGATTATGTGCCTGAGAATATGGCATATTTCCATATAAATCTACTAAATACTGAAAGTAAAATGCTTTTACAATCTTAGCAATAGCTTTATGGTTATCATAATTATCAGCAGGATAATTTTGAATGTTTGTTAAACCTAAGGTTGTTAGGAATAAATTCTCCCAGGTTCTTGAATAGAATGAGTTATCAATATTCAAATCGAACTCAACAGTGTAAATACCTGTGTAAGAATTTACGTTACCACCCCAGCTGTTCATAAACAAGTTACCTAACCTGTTTTGATCAACTGCAAATGTTCTATATGGCTGTGTAATAGCCCCACCTAATGCCAAGTTTGGAGTTACACTCTCATAAATTGGGTTAGTCGGTGAGTTATTAATATCCAAATAATCATCACATGACGACAAACCAAGTGCCGCAACTAATGAGAATATATGTACTTTATACTTTTTCATACTTCTTTAAAATTAAAATGTTAAGTTAAGACTGAAACCGATAGTTCTAGTGTTTGGATACTGGTTAGTACCATTAGCACCACTATTACTTGTACCTGAAGCCAATCCAACCGCATTACCATTATTTATTGATCCTTCTGGATCATCATATCCTCTGTTTTCTCTTGCAAGAACTGTAAATGGATTTCTAGCATTTACACCTACTCTTAAACTAGTCAATCCTGTTCTTTCTAACATTTTAGAAGGGATTGCATAACTTAAAGCTAACTCACGAACTTTGAATGCTGTAGCATCTAAAATGTAGTTCTCATCAATGTTAGAGTAAGTATTAGCATAATATTGTTGAATTCCTGTTGAAGATCCTCCTCCAGTTACAACTGAATTATTAGCAACGTAAGTACCAGTAGCTGTATCTAAATAAGAAGAGTTTGGCATAATAAATCCGTTTCTTCCGTTTTCAGCTGAATCCACTAAATATCCAAAAGAACTTAATGTATTTTTAGTACCTGAATAATACTGGTGACCAGTTCTGTAATCCATTACTGCAGCTAAACGTAATCCTTTGAAATCAATTGAAGTATTTAATCCTAAGATATAATCTGGAGTAGTTTTACCTAACTTCATTAATTCAGTAGATTTTAATGGGTTTCCTGTGTTAGCATCAACAATGATACGTCCTTCACCATCTCTTTGGTATCCAAAACCTTTGATGATAGGATATTCTTCACCTTCTTCAGCAAAAATACCGTAAGTTCCGTAAGGAGAGTAAATTGCAACAGAGTTAGTGTTATCAGAAACTTTTTCAACAGTAGTTTTAGTTTTAGAGAAACTGAATTTTGCTTCCCATGTAAAATCTTTAGTTTTGATAGGTGTAATACCTAAGTCAATCTCGATACCTTTTGCTTTAGTAGCACCAATGTTAGTAACATAGTTAGGGTTACCAGAAGCATAAGAAGAACTCACACTAGTGATCAAGTCAGTGTTATCACTGATATAACCAGAAGCTTCTAAAGTAATTCTGTCATTTAAGAAACCTAAGTTAATTGTAGCCTCTTTAGACACGTAGAACTCTGGTTTGATATAAGGGTTTGTTCTTGAATTGTATGCAATTGTAGGTTGAACGTTTGGAACGTAAGAGTTAATTCCGTTGAACGGATAACCTGTAGATTGTCTGTATAAGTTATTGATTTCATAAGCGGCAACATCAGCATTACCAACTTTTACAACACTGAACATTACTTTAGCATACGATAATACTTTGTTATCTTTTAAACTTTCGAAAGCTTTAGTAGGCACGAAAGAGATACCAGCACTTGGGTAGAAATAACTGTTGTTATCTTTATCTAAGAAAGATACCCACTCGTTTCTTCCTGTTAAGTTCAAGAATAAATAATCTTTATACGCTAAATCAACGTTTGCGAAATAAGCATATTTTCTAACTCTGCTTTCTGCATTAGAAGCATTCGGTACACTTGAAACGTTACCAATATTGTATAATCCAGGAAGCGCTAACTGTGTTCCAGAAACTGAAGTTTGAGTAGCAAATCTATCTTGGATATTGTTACCAATATTCGCTTTGAAGTTGATATCTTTAGTTAAATCATAATCAAAGTTAACTAATAAATCACCATAGATATTTCTTCTTGCCAAGTTAGAAGTACTGAAGCTAGAGATAATTGATCCGTCAGAAATCTGGTAAGGATCTTTATAGTCATTAGTATAACCTAAAGCTCTGTTTTGTTGGAAACTAACATTCGCTGTATATACTACATTGATGTTTTTGTTAATTTCATAAGATATTTTACCAATACCGTTGAAAACATCAGCTAAAGCCTGGTTTCTTACGTTATCAACAACCCAGTAAGGATTTCTTCCATAGTAAGAATATCCGTGCTCGTTACTAGCATTATCAAACATTTTGATTGGAATGTTAGTAGGTGTCTGTAGTAAGTTGTAGTATAAACTTGAACTTGTAGTATTCGAAACTTGTGTAGTGTAAGCAACGTTACCTTCTACATTGAATTTACCAACTTTTTTACCAGCTCTGAATTGGAAGTTTGTTCTATCTAAAACGTCTCTGTTTACAATGAACTCATTTCTGAATTTGTTAGCTGAGAAGAAAAGGTAACCATCTTCATTACCAGAAGATAAAGTAACTCCGTTTTGAGTTAAAATTCCTGTTTTAAAGAATTTTTTGATATTATCACTTCCTTGAGACTCATAAGGCAACATATAATAGTTACCATCAGCTTGAGGTAAACCTGTAGGCTGGATAGATCCGTCAAACTCAGGACCCCAAGCACCATTCTCATAAGAATAATGTTGCCCATCCCATCCTTGACCATATCTTGTTTGTCTTTCTGGAAGGTAAGCCACATTAGAAAAGTCAATTGAAGAGTTAATACTAACTGTCATTTTTTGACCTTGAGCAGAACCTTTTTTAGTTGTAACAATTAAAGCACCGTTAACACCATCAGATCCGTACAAAGCAGCACCTTGAGAACCTTTAATAGTATTTACTGACTCAATTGTTTCAGGTGGCAACTGTTGTAAAACAGCAGCTGATGAAATAACACCATCAATTACAACCAAAGCTTGGTTATTTTGAGTAAGTGATTTTGCAGCACGGATAACGATTCTGGTTGTAGCATCAACAGCACTGTTTGTCTGGTTGATTTGTAAACCTGAAACTTTACCTGTTAAAGCCTGAACAACACTTGGGCTGGAAGCCTGGTTCAATTCTTTCGCTTTAACAACCTGGTTAGCGGAAGTTATCGCATCCACTCTCTTTTTAATACCTAAAGCACCAACAACAACTTCATTTAATTGTCTTGCTTCGGCTTGCAGTGCAACATTTACTTTGTTACTAGCACCAACAGTAACTGATGATGATTGCATTCCAACAAATGTAAAAACCAACACTTGTCCTTGTGATGCTTTGATGGAATAATTACCATCCATATCAGTTTGTGTGCCTTGTGTTGTTCCTTTGATCACAACACTAACACCAGGTAATGGTAAACCTCCCTCGGTCACAGTACCTGTAACAGTTTTCTCCTGTGCGAACGAAAACTGCATTGAAAACGCTAGTAAAAGCGTAAAAATCCATTTAAACTTCGATCTCATATTAAATTTATTTGAGTTAGTTATTCCGCAAACTTCTTAATAATTTCTTAAATAAACAAATATAATATAGGAATTGTAGCATTTTATTTGTGTTAAAAAAACACCCTAAGAAATACAGTATGCAAAAAAAAGTCCTAATATCCACAGCAGATTACTCAGAAAATTTGTTGTTTTTTTATATTTTTACCAAAAACAAAAATGCTTTTATCGAATTACTCAAAGTTAACATTAGAAGCCGGAACCGATGAAGCCGGAAGAGGCTGTCTTGCCGGTCCCGTTACCGCCGCAGCCGTTATTTTACCGGAAAACTGCCTGATAGAAAAACTCAACGATTCCAAAAAATTATCCGAATTAACCCGCGATCGCCTCAAACCGATAATAGAAGAACTGGCATTATCCTACAAAGTCATCCATCTTGAACCGGAAATAATCGACGAGATCAATATCCTGAACGCATCCATAAAAGCCATGCAGCACTGCATTACCGGGCTCAGCCCTGTTCCCGAATACATTATCGTAGACGGAAACCGCTTCAAACCGGTTAACGACATTCCCTACAGCTGTATCGTTAAAGGCGACAGCAAATACCTGAGTATCGCCGCCGCTTCCGTTTTAGCCAAAACATACCGCGATGAATACATGAACCAAATACACGAAGAATTCCCCATGTACAACTGGAAACAAAACAAAGGATATCCAACAGTGGAACACCGGGAAGCAATTCAGAAATACGGCATCACCAAATACCACAGAAAATCATTCCGGCTGCTTCCGGAACAGTTAAAACTGGATCTATAAACACAAAAAAATCCTGACAAAATTTTGTCAGGATTTTTCTTTCTAAATTGTCTTAAAATTCTCAAACCATTTCCGCCTCAAAAAGAGCCGCAAAATGTTTGGTGATTTTTGCTTTCACTTCTGCCTCATCCACATGATCCACTCCCAATTCAACATTTAAAGAAGTAACTGCCTTATCTTTTATCCCGCACGGAATAATATTATCAAAGTAACCCAGGTTCGAATTTACATTCAATGCAAATCCATGCATCGTAACCCAGCGGGAAGCCCGAACTCCCATCGCACAGATTTTTCTTGCAAAAGGTGTTCCCACACCTAGCCACACTCCTGTTTCCCCTTCGCTTCTTTCACAGGACAATCCGTATTCTGCCAAAGTCAGAATAATTGCCTCTTCCAGCAGACGCAAATATTTATGAATATCCGAAAAGAAATTTTCCAGATCCAGGATAGGATACCCTACAATCTGACCGGGACCGTGATACGTAATATCTCCGCCTCTGTTAATTTTATAAAACGTCGCTCCTTTTTCCTCCAGCTGCTTTTCATTGAGCAGCAGATTCGAAAAATCACCGCTTTTACCCAAAGTGTACACATGCGGATGTTCTACAAATAAAAAATAATTCGGAGTTGCCTCTTCCTTATCTTCTCTTCGATTGCTTATTTTAATATCTAATATTCCCTGAAATAATGATTCCTGATAATCCCAGGTGTCTTTATAATCTTTAAGGCCAAGGTCCCTTAGCGCTACTTTTTTATTCATCTGTTGTAATTATTTATTTTCCAGAAAAACATCAAAACTCATCGATTCCGGTTTTTCCACATAATCCAAAAACGGGAATTGTATCGTAACTGTTTTTCTGTCTTCACTAAAAAGCGCATTTTTTACACTAACCGATTTTATTTTTTTCGGGAAATGGTATTTCACAGTATAATTAAATGCCGCCAGCATCGGCCGGATCGAACCCAGACTGTCCACTATTTGTTTTTGCAACACGGCATCTTTTACTTTTACCGTTCTGGAGAATTTTTTTCCGTTAAACGAAAACTTCAGTTCCGTGTTGCCATCTTCCATTTTTGAAATCGGACTCTGACTTCCCTTCCCTTTCGATTTCAATTCATCAATCGATTTCATCACCGTCATCATATCCACCAGATCCATGGTACTTTTAAAATCACTGAAAAGTGAGAAAAAGAAAGTCTTTTCACTTTCATTGATTTTCATGTTCACGGCAAAATTTTCCATCTTCTTCAGTTTTGCCTGTTCTGCCGCAGGCAATTTTGCAATACTGTCCTTTTTCTGCGCCAGCAATTCCTTAAATGTAAAAGTAGAATCGATCACTTCCGACTTTCCTTTCCCGATCATCTCTTCACCGCCCATTTCCATTATTGCCGAAGCATCAACATCAAAAGAAATCTTTCCGCTTCCGTCGCTGTTCAAATTAATATTCTCTGTAAAATTACAACTGGTTGCGATTACCGAAACGCATAAAACCAAAAACATCCGAACCTTTTCAATCATAATAGTATCAATTAAAAATGTGATTCAAAGATACTGCTTTCCGCATTTATAACCATCATAATCATTTTCAAAATTTGAAATTGACTCATTCTCAAATTATACCTATCTTTGCACGCTTAAAATAAATCACAATTATGCAACTTTCAGAACAAGAAATCATCAGAAGAGAAAAATTGGGCAGGTTGAAAGAACTTGGAATAAACCCATATCCCGCAAATTTGTTTCCCGTAGATCATACGTCGAAGCAGGTCAAGGAAACTTTTGAAGAAGGAAAGAAGGTAATTGTGGCCGGACGTTTAATGTCGTCCCGTATACAGGGAAAAGCTTCCTTTGCCGAAATTCAGGACAGCGAAGGACGTATTCAGGTTTATATTAACCGTGATGAAATTTGCCCGGACGACGACAAAACATTATACAACGAAGTTTTCAAAAAACTAATCGACTTAGGTGACTTTATCGGTATTGAAGGAGAACTTTTCACCACACAGGTTGGCGAAAAAACCCTGCGTGCTAAAAAAATCTCATTACTAAGCAAAACATTACGTCCGCTTCCGCTTCCAAAAGTAGATGCCGACGGTAATATTTTTGATGCTTTTACCGATCCGGAATTACGCTACCGTATGCGTTATGTGGATTTAGTAGTAAATCCGCAGGTAAAAGACGTTTTCATTAAAAGAACCAAACTTTTCAACGCAATGCGTACGTTCTTTAACGAAAAAGGCTATTTTGAAGTAGAAACACCAATATTACAATCCATTCCCGGTGGCGCAGCAGCAAGACCGTTCATCACACACCACAACTCTTTAGACATTCCGCTATACATGCGTATTGCTAACGAATTGTACCTGAAAAGACTGATCGTAGGTGGTTTTGACGGTGTCTATGAGTTCTCCAAAAACTTCCGTAACGAAGGTATGGACAGAACCCACAATCCGGAATTTACCGCAATGGAAATTTACGTAGCTTACAAAGACTACAACTGGATGATGGAATTCACCGAAAATCTTCTGGAATATTGCGCCCTTCAGGTAAACGGTACAACAAGCGCAACTTTTGGCGAACATACTGTTGACTTCAAAGCACCTTATGCCCGCGTGACCATGACGGATGCCATCAAACAGTTCACCGGATTTGATATCTCCGGAAAAACGGAAGAAGAATTAAGAGAGGCAGCCAAATCAATGGGAATTGCCGTAGACGAAACAATGGGGAAAGGAAAACTGATCGACGAAATTTTCGGAGAGAAATGCGAAGGAAACTTCATCCAGCCTACTTTCATCACGGATTATCCGAAAGAAATGAGCCCGCTTACTAAAGTACACCGTGACAATCCGGATCTGACGGAGCGTTTCGAACTAATGGTTTGCGGTAAAGAGATCGCTAACGCATATTCTGAGCTAAACGACCCGATCGATCAGCGAGAGCGTTTTGAAGCACAGTTAGCCTTATCCGAAAGAGGTGACGACGAAGCCATGTTTATTGACAATGACTTTTTACGCGCTTTGGAATACGGTATGCCGCCTACATCCGGTTTGGGAATCGGAATGGACCGTTTAATCATGTTCCTGACCAACAATCCATCCATCCAGGAAGTTTTATTCTTCCCTCAGATGCGTCCGGAGAAAAAAGCCATCCAGATTGAATTGGAAGCAGAAGAAAAAGCCATCATTGCTATTCTTGAAAAAAGCAACAACGCTTTAGAATTAGCCGAATTGAAAAATCAGGCAGGACTAAGCGGTAAAAAATGGGATAAAGCCATGAAGGCCTTATCACAGCACGGACTGACCAAAGTTGTTGTTAACGGCGAAAGTAAAGTAGTGGAATTACAATCGTAATTACCCTCAATCATATTTACAAAAAAGGAGTTCTTCACGGAGCTCCTTTTTTTTAACCGCTAACAACCAGCATTTTCCGTATTTAATCGACAAAAAATACACTTAAAAGAAAATAACATCCGCTCCCCGCTTTAATCGCTAATTTTAAGCAAAACTTCACGGAATCAACAACTTAAAACCAATAAGATTATGAAAAAGCTCTTTATTTTAATCTTAGGTATTGTATCCTTAACCTGCAACGCACAGCAGCAACCCGTTTTGACCGCCGAGCAAAAAGCCAAAATGGAAGTAAAAAGAATGGCAACCGATCTGGATTTAACAACAGTCCAGCAGCAACAGCTGGAAAAGATCTTACTTGAAAACAATCGGAAAACCGGCGACATCAAGCAGCGTCTTCAATCTGCCAAACCGGAAGAAAACCAGACGTTAAAAGAAGAATATATCGAAAGCCTGAAAACACTAAAAGCAAACCTGAAAGCCGTCTTAACAGCCGAACAACAGGACAAATGGGATGCTATTTACAAAAAACGCTTCCAGGGACAGCATCAGCCACAAAATCCGGCCAGTGCACAAAAAGCACCATAAAAAAAGGACTCAACGGAGTCCTTTTCTTTTTTTTACAGCGTATAATTCAAATTAACACTCCACCGGTATTGGGCTTCTACCCTTCCTCCGGTTAAATTCTGATTGATCGGCAGCATGGTATTCAACCCTAACGAAAATTTATCTTTACCCACTTCAATACCGAATTTTCCAAAAAGGATATCACCGGCCGTATTGCGAAGTTGCTGCTTGTACTGATAATTATTGCCATACACCTCACCGGCTATTCCGATTTGCGGTACCAGGGCAAACGTTTTAACCGTCATCATATAGAACAATGTTGAAGCATAATTAAATTGATTTCCAAAACGGTAATTTTTCTGATTTTCCGTTTTCAGCGTATAACTCGCCATAGTATTCAAACCAAAATCGCCCTGCTTTAAAACATATTCAGAAGCAAAAATATAATCCCAGCTTCCGGTTCCTACCTGGAAACTCGGATTCACACTACCGCTGTTAAACTCCTTATATTTTCCCGTTGGCGCCTTAACACCACCACCCAATTGCAGCGTGTGCCGGAACAGCGTACTGTCCTTTGTGGTTTCATAAACCGTGTACATTCCCAAAACCGTAATATCACCCAATCCGGATATCTGCTGGTTTCCCGTAACCGTTTCCCTATTGTGAAAATGATAGGGTGCCAGCACCGAAAGCTGTACTTTTTTCACTATCGGAATACGCGCCCAGACCTGAATGGTATTGAAATTTTCTTCATACCAGGGAGAATCCGAAAACAAACCATCATTACTTTTATAATGCTGGTTAAAATAACGGACTCCAACAAAATTACTGTTCAGCATCGACGAAAATCCCAGACTTCCGCCGCTCGCCGAACACCCGCAGGCATCGCAGTCATCATAATATTCCAGAGGCTGAAAATATCGTTTAAAAGGGTTCGCCCAATTGAGACTGTCTTTTTCTGCCGCCTGTGTTAAAGCTGCCCAAAAAAGCAATAGTACTATACTATATTTTTTCATTTTTATTTCTTTTTTACGGACCTGCAACAGTCCACTTTTTTACTAAAAAAATGCTTTTATCACAATACCATACCGCTATAAAAACATTTTAAAATTAGAATACTTTCTAACCAAAAACACACCTCAAACAGGCGCTGTTTTCCATTAATATTCCGAAAACCGTTTATCGGTTAAATATTGCATATCGGTTAACGTTTTCAAAAACGCTACTAATTTTGTTTTTTCATTTCCGCTCAGTGGAATCCCTAAAGAACCACTACTCTTTAAAGCCGGATCCAGCGTTGGCGAATCCACCACACCCTGCGCATAGTGATTCAAGACCGCTTCCAGTGTAAAAAACCGGCCATCATGCATATATGGTGCTGTTTTTTCAATATTCCGAAGGCTAGGCACTTTAAACTTATAGTAATCTTCCGGCAATTCGGTAACACGGTAACGCCCGATATCGTTGATAAGCGGATTCACGGCCAAACCATTGTTACGGTACGAATTGTCTGTAAACAAATCTGTCGCATGGCAGGAAGCACATTTTTGATTAAAAATCGTATAACCGTCAAGTTCTTCCTGGGTTAAATTACCACCCGGTTCATTTCGCCTGAACTTATCAAATCGCGAATTGGAAGAGGTTACCATAACCATAAACTGTCCCAAGGCTTTCAGCATGTTTTCAGAATTGATCGCCCCATCGGAAAATGCCTGTTTAAACAGTTTCTGATAGGTCTTATCGCTTTTCATCATACTCACAATTTCTGCAAGGTTACCATTCATTTCAATCTCACTGGTCAGCGGGATCAAAGGCTGTAAATCCAGGTGCGTTGTAGCGCCATCCCACATATAAGCCGTCTGAAAGGCAAGGTTCTGAATAGGTGGTGTATTCCGGGTTCCAATATTATCGCCAACACCATGGCTAAAGGTGTGCCCATGATGTGTAAAAGCATCCTCCTGTATATGGCAGAATCCGCAGGAAACCAATCCGTCTGAGGATAAGCGGCCGTCATAAAACAGTTTTTTACCAAGCTCAAATCCTTTTTCCGTAAGGGGATTGTTTTGCAGATTATAAGCCAAAGGCGGAAAATTGGAAGGCACTTTAAAGGCAATCGGAATATTTTGATATTCGTCGGAATCACCATCGTTCGAACAGCTCCACAACAAAGGAAGCATGAGCAATACTAAGATTTTCACTTTCATAATTTTCATATTTCAAAAAGCTGCCAATCCAAAAAAACCGGCAGCTTTTTAAATTGCTTAATCGTTATGAACGTGATCTACAGCAAACATGGACTGTACATTAGCCGTAATAGAAGCCAAAATCGCTCCACCCATAATATTGGGTTGTTGTGAAAGCCCTATTTTATTTGCTCCGTCAAGGATCTTAGACAAATCCGCCATGATGTGCACCTGTGGCGTGATTGTTGGCCGCACCAAAGCTTTATCCGGGAAGTTAAGTGATACTTCCGTATAGTTATAATTCGTTCCGGTTTGTCCTGTATGTACCTTAAATAATGTTGACTGCGCAACCGTTGCAGAAGTAAAGTTTCCTTCGAAAGCTAAAAACTTATACCCGGCACTCCAGGACCACATCATCCCTTCTGCCTGAGCCTGAGCCAGGAAGTCACCCTGTCCGGCAGCTCCTAAATTAAACTGCTCCTGGTCTACTCCTATTCCGAATTTAACCGATTTGTAATTTCCGGCCGGAATATCGGCAAGCTCAACGGTAAACAAAACCGGACTTTGCTCTTTTATAATGAAATAGCTTTTACTTTTCGGATAGGTATAGGTAGATCCGTCATCTTTTGTCAATACAATATTGCTGACAATATATTTAATATTATCCACCTTAATGGCTTCACCCTGCGATGTGGTATAGGTCGCCCCCATAATAAAATCGGTTTCCCCGTAACGGTGATCGAATTTTAATTTTAAACTTCCGTTACCTTCTGTTGAATTTATTACGTCATCATTACTACATGACCCTAAAGCAATAGCACATGCAATTGCCAATACTTTTTTATAGAATTGAAATTTCATTTTTTATTTTTTAAAATATACGACATGTCATTCCCCTGATGGAAAATACCATCAAAAGAGTGTTGTTTTGCTCCGATGGAGCGCCCATTAAATTTTAAGAAATAAAAGCCGGCGGATGAAAAACGGCATTGGTACCCAAATGGGTATACAAATTAGAATAACTGAAGTTTTTTTGTGTTTTTCCGACAGATGGCAGTACTGCTAATTCGAAGTTTTTCTGAATTTCCAGAAACAACACTTCTACTTCTGCTCTTACATTTTTCTTATCGGTCGATAACGGCTTTTCTGTTTCGGAAGATTTTGCCAATTCTTTCATTAAATGACACTTTCCGTTACAGGCCATTTCGGGTTTTGCCTTGTTTTCACAAAGTACGGTAGTGATGTAGTCATAATTAATAACATACTCAAAAACCGGAAGTATCGGTTTGAAGAGTACAAAGAAAATGATTATGACTATTCCTGATTTCACGCGGCAAAGGTAGCCTTCAAAAGCGGTAACTCCAAAAAATATGGTTGTATCTTTTTACGGAAACAATATAAATGTTATATTTTTTTAACTTTTTTTTATTACACCCGATTTTAAACCTTTTATTCCAACGGCTGTCAAAGGAACATAACAACTTACAAAAGAAAGTATTATGAAAAAACTAATTTTAGCAATCTGCCTAACAGCAACAATGTTTGGATTTGCACAGGAAAAAGCAACAAGAGGAGAACGCGAACGCATGACTCCGGAGCAACAGGTACAATTACAGGTTAAAAGAATGACCCTTGATCTTGATTTAACTGCAAAACAGCAAAAAGATGTAGAAAAGCTTTTAACAGAACAAAGCCAGAAACGCGAGGCAGTCAAAGCGGCTCAGGGTGATGTAAAGAAAAACTACAAAGAAATGACCAGCGACGAGCGTTTTGCCATGCAAAACAAACGTATGGATGAGAAAATTGCCTTTAAAGGCGAAATGAAAAAAATCCTGAATGCCGGCCAGATGGAAAAATGGGAAAAACGCGACAATATGCGCCAGGAAAGAATGGAAAAAAGAGTGCAAAACTTTAAAAATAAAGAACGTCAATAATTTTTCGGCAGTTTTTTTAGTAAAATATCATAAAATAAGTTAGTTTTGGCTTCCAAACACTGATAATTTATTACCAAATGAAAAAATTAGCGGCTCTATTTTTTATGATTATTGCTTTTTCTGTCAGCGCTTCTGCACAGGAGCTAAGCAAGGAATTAGCCAGTAAGGTTCAGAATGACATGACTGTTTTAACAGCACAGATCAAGCTTACGGAAGCTCAGAAGACGGAAGTAACAAAAGCTTTTGTGATGAAACATCAGAATTTAGCAGTTAAAGATTTATCAGATGGTCGTAAAAAAGAATTGGCCAGAGTAGTTGAACATTATTTAAAAGCGCCGTTAACGCCTTCGCAATTAGAGCAGTTAAATGCTCAGCCGGACTTAGTTAACCGTCTTACACATTAATAAAAAAAGCGCACTATATAGTGCGCTTTTTTCTTTTTATACTTTTCTGTTATAATTCCTGAGCCACTTTCCCGACGGCAGCAATTGTAAAATCCAGATCTTCATACGTCAGTGCATCCGTTATAAACCAGGTTTCATAAGCCGAAGGTGCGATATAAACCCCTTCTCTTAACAAGCCGTGGAAGAATTTTTTAAACGAATCGTTATCGCCGTTTTTCGCCGTATCGAAATCCACAACCGGACTTCCGTCAAAATGAACGGAAATCATCGAACCCACTCTGTTAATTGTGTAGACAATACCGGCAGCATCCAGTTCTTTACGGATTCCCGCTTCCAGATAAGCCGTTTTTTGCTCCAAACGCTCAAAAAGACCTGCATTGGTATTGATTTCTTTCAGCATGGCTAATCCGGCCGCCATTGCCAGTGGATTTCCGGACAGTGTTCCTGCCTGATATACCGGCCCTAACGGTGCCAAATAGTTCATAATCTCATTTCTGGCAGCAAAAGCACCAACAGGCAATCCGCCTCCGATTACTTTACCGAACGTTACGATATCGGCTGTAATGTTGAACAATTCCTGCGCACCACCTTTTGCCAGACGAAATCCGGTCATTACTTCATCAAAAATAAGCAAGGCGCCGTTTGCTGTACAAAGTGCCCGTAATCCTTCTAAAAAGCCGTGTTGCGGCGGCACACACCCCATGTTTCCGGCTACCGGCTCCACAATGATGGCTGCAATTTCATTTTTGTTCGCTTCAAACAATGAACGCACGTTATCCAGATCGTTATAACGGGCTAACAAGGTATCCTTTGCTGTTCCCTGTGTTACTCCAGGGCTATTTGGCGAACCAAAGGTTATCGCTCCGCTTCCTGCCTGGATCAGGAAAGAATCGGAATGACCGTGGTAACAACCTGAAAATTTTATGATCTTATCCCTGTTTGTAAAACCTCTTGCCAGACGGATAGCACTCATACAGGCTTCCGTGCCGGAGTTTACAAAGCGTATTTTTTCTATTCCGGGCACCATCGAAATGGCCAATGCCGCTATTTCTGTTTCCAAAGCTGTCGGCATTCCGAATGAGGTTCCCAGCCTGGCTTTTTCAATTACCGCTTCCACAACAGGAGCGTGTGCATGTCCCAGCAGCATAGGTCCCCATGAGTTTATATAATCTAACAGACGGTTTCCGTCTTCATCATAAAGATAGGCCCCTTTAGCTTCTTTAACAAAAATTGGCGTTCCGCCAACTGATTTAAATGCACGAACCGGTGAGTTCACACCACCCGGCAAAACTGCTGATGCTGCAGCAAACAGTTCGCTGCTTCTTTTATATAACATTATGATTTTACTTTTAGTATTTGGCCAATTGATATTGCATTTGAGGTAAGGTTGTTTATTTTGATCAATTCATCAACCGTTACATTAAATTTCTTAGAAATGGAGTATAAGGTATCTCCCTGCGACACCCGGTAAGTAGTGCCATCTTCAGCAACTTTATTTGTTACTATCGGTGTTTCTTTTTTGATTACCGGTTTGTTGTAACCAGCTCCGATAACTTCCGAATCGTATTTGTACAATTCATAACGTTCGATAAGTCCGATTAATTTATCCGGATATTTCGGATCGGTAGCATAGCCGGCATTTTTAAGTCCTTTTGCCCAGGCAGTATAATCTCCTTTAGGCAATTTGAACAAAGCGGCATAGCGGCTTCTGGTTGTCAGGAACAGGGAGTGATCGCGAAAAGACTCCGCCGGATCACTGTATTTCCGGAAACATTCCTGTTCGGCATCATCATCATGACGAACACTTTCTCCCGTCCATCCGGCATGACACTTGATCCCGAAATGGTTATTTGCTTTGATACACAGCGTTCCTACACCCGCACCGGATTCCAGGATTCCCTGCGCCAGCGTGATACTCGCCGGAATACCATGATTTCGCATGTTATCCTTAGCGGTTTCTTTAAATTTGGAAATATATTCATTAACTATTTCAGTCGTTACTTTCAATTTTGAAGTAGCTTCTAAAACTTCTGTAGGTTTTGCATTTTCACCCGCATTTCCTGATTTTGTTCCTCCCGTATGTGTTTTTACGGTCGTGTGTTTTTTAGTAGTGCTATTTTTTGACGATGCCGTCCGGACCTTCGAAGAAGACCCGCAGCTGTAAACAAAAATGACAGTCAGCAGAATACAAAACTTCTTAATCATTATTTTTATTTTTAAAAGAATTCAATTGCTATTCGTTTATTATCAGTGGCATTTTTTTCTGTGCCAGTATTTTATTCATTCCTTCGATTCCCTGTAATCCTCCGGTATGGATCACCAAAATCTGTGCCTTTTCAGGAAAATAGCCCTTCGCTATCATGTCCATGACACCAAACATCATTTTACCGGTATAAACCGGATCCAGAGGTACGCCCGTTTCGGCATAGAACGCATTAATAAAACGGATCAGTGCTTCATTTATTTTCGCATATCCTCCAAAATGATAGTCATTAATAAGCTCCCAACGGCTATTATTCACAAACTTACAAATATCCTCAGATAAAAACGAACCTTTTAACGCCGGAAATCCGAGAACTTTTTGGGTACTGCCACTGGTATTGATCAATCCGGATATGGTTCCTCCCGTTCCGACAGCGCAACAAATATGGGTATATTTTATTTTATCGTCTTCCTCTAAAATCTCTTCACATCCTTTAACGGCCAGCTCGTTGGTTCCGCCTTCCGGCAGCAGGTAAAAAGCGCCGTATTTTGCCTGTAATGCTTCCACAAATGCTGCTTCCGCTTTTAACCGGTAAGCCTCACGGGATATAAAATCAAATTTCATGCCTTGCTGTTCGGCAAACCGCAAAGTCGGATTTTCCCGAATCTTGTCGCTCAGTTCTTCTCCCCTGATAATCCCGATCGTTTCAAATCCGAAATGAAATCCCGCAGCCGCAGCCGCAGCTATATGGTTTGAAAAAGCACCGCCAAAAGTCAACAGCCTTGTAAATCCTTCTTTTTTGGCTTTTTCAAGATTGTAATACAGTTTACGATATTTATTACCGGAAAGAAAAGGATGAATTAAATCTTCTCTTTTAACCGTTACGGAGATTCCATCAGGGAGGATTAACGGCAATTGCTGACTACTGCTTTTCATACTTTACAAAAGTATCATTTTAAACAAAAACAGCTCCCAAATGGAAGCTGTTTTTAAATATTTTAAATAAATTTTAATTTTTAATTATGATTTTCTTACTTATTTCCAGATTGTCAGCGGTAGCCATTTTTACAATATAGATACCATCACTCAAATTAGAGGTCGGAAATTCATAAGAGGCACTGCTTCCCAGTTTTGATTTGGTAAAGATGGTTTTTCCAACGACATCATACAAAACCAGTGTGTTGATATCCAACAGCATCGGATTGTTAATGGTAAGGTTATGCGAAGCATTATTCTGGTAAACTACCAGGCTGTTTTTGATATCTTCACCAACGCCCAATATATTATCATCTTTAAATGTAATCTCATAATCCGTTTTATTGGTACCTGCCGGCAGGTTCAATTCGTAAACACCATTTTTAATATCATGGTATACATTATTTACTTTATCATGCAGGTAAACATTGGAAACATCTTCAAAATTGATAATTTCCTTTACGGTGATTTTATAATTGGCAGGCTGATCATTTTTAAAACCTACCGGAATACGTTTGTCTTCATCAAAGGCAATAGCGCTGATAATACATTCTTTATTGTCTATCACAAAAAAGGAATCAGAAGGCAAGGCATCATCCGATGACAAGGCGTCCATACCTCTGTCATAACTGTCGGTCGCTTCCGGATGAAAAACAATCACACCCTGGCGAACGCCCTGATTATCAATTAAAGTATTGATACGGATCTGCGGCATTGGCAATTTACTACCATTGGTATAGTCAATACCGGATACTGCTTGTATCGGTGGGAAATTCTCATCCGTACTGTCGCTGTTATTCACAAAAGCTGTTGAATTTGCGCTTTTTTCAAAATCAGAATTGGTAACCGTTCCTTCTTTTACAAATACGCGGTATTTATTTTTCATTGTAACGGTACCGGCACCCACGCCCATAACCATAAATCCTTGTCCAACCGGAGAAAAACGTCGCTCAAAATGCTGACCCGGTATCGAAACCACCGGTCCCTGATTACCGGAACCGTCATAAGAGTAAAAAATTGCCGGTGTATAAACCCCGGGGCCTGCTGTTCCGGCAAGTACCTGTGCTAAAGTTGCCGCCGGCGTAAACGTACCGTATCCGCCCTGGTAGTTTGCCAGATAATGCGAATTTACCGTTTTATCCTGCTCCCAAAACTGAGCTGTTCCGTCACAAGCCGGATTATCCAGCAGAAAATAGCTCAAATCAATTGCTGAAGGATACGGATTTCCGGTTAACGTTTGCTGTCCCGCAAGTGTCGGGATAACAATATCACCGTCGTTTGGACGCCCTCTAAAGTCGATACGCTGTTTGGCACCCGGATTGTTGGCAACCGTACCATCCACATTATTGGAATCGGTACCGGCTGTTCCTTTCATCGTAAATCCTTCGCCGGCAGCTAAAGGCTGACCGTTTCCGATATGTGCCCAGCCGGTATAAGCCGTTGAACTGATAAATTTCCATAACCATCGGGAAGAAATCGACAACGGACTGGCTTGTCCGTCCCAGGATCCCCATGGCAGTATCGTTGCAGCAGTACTACTCGTAATGCTTACCGGTCTGTAAAACAAACTGTTTACATTGCCGTTTAAATTTCCTAAAACACCTTCCTGACCGGATGCTACCGTTCCCACCGGTGAACACCAGTAGTTATAATCATAATTATCCGAAGTACCTTCCTGGTAAACGGTCATCTTACCGCCACCGCTATTCTGGGTATTACCTGCAACACCCTGCATAAGCTGGCCTCCTCTTCTAAGATATACATATCCGTCGTTACCGGTTAAACTGGCTAAAACGACATCCTGTTTGACAAACAATAATTCATTATTGACAAAAACATAACTGTTTGGGCTCACATACATCTGGGCCTGGCTTAAAAAAGCGGCACCAAATAAAAAAATTACTAAAAGGCTTTTCTTCATCATCATTAAATTCTGTTTTTTAAGTAGTTACAAAAATACACATTTTATTTTTAAAAAAACATCAAGGGATATAAAGCCTTTAAAACGGGACAACAAAACCGGGGGACGATTCCCTTTTAGCACTTCATATATGTTTCATTCATTTGTAATTCATAACAAATTACACAGTTAAATTTACTCATTTTTTTTAACAAAAAAATCAATTTCAGGGTCAAATTTTACACTCCGTAAAAAAATATATTCATTTTTAACACATAATTACGGTTTTACCATAAAATTGGTTCCGGAATTTTAATTATTGTTTTCAAAAAATGCACTTTATCGATTAAAGGGAATCCTTCATCGAAATTCAGTCAAAACGCACCTCACGTGTGATTCTTAGTACATACTTTCGTACTGTAAAATTAACCCCTAAAGATTTTATAGTATGTTAACCAGCCCCCAAAACAACAGAAAATCTGATGACTTTTTTAAAGTTATCAACGTTTTTAATTTTAATCAGTTTAATCTTAAAAACCTTTCCTTTTTAAATGTGATAGCCTTTTTATCATTGTTCATTTACAATACCGGTTATGCACAGGTTAGCAATTATACTTTTTCCGAATCAACCTCAACTTATACCGCAATTACCGGAGCTTCAACTGTTTTCAATAATGGTTGGGACAATAACACAACACCAAATAATATTGCGATTGGGTTTACTTTCAACTATAACGGTACAAACTATACTACTTGTTCGGTAAATAGTAACGGGTTTATAACTTTCGGAACCACATTATCCAACACTAATGAATACAATCCGATTTCTTCATCAACTGCCTATAGCGGAGCGATCAGTGCATTGGGAGTAGATTTAAAAAGTAACGGTTCTGCCATAACCTATAAAACAATAGGAAGTGCTCCTAACCGTGTTTTTGTGGTACAATGGACTAATGCCGAGAGAGATGCTGAAGACGGAGATTTTAACTTTCAGATTCGTTTAAATGAAACTTCCAATACCGTTAACATTTCATACGGTAGCTGTCAGCCATCAGACAATAGTGTTGTATATGTTCAGGTAGGTCTTAGAGGTAGTTCAAACAGTGACTTCAACAACAGATCACAACCTTCTAACGGAAAATGGATGGGAAATACTAATGCTGGTACAAATAACAACGATGCCAACAGAACAAGATCAGGAAATTCCAATGGTTCATATCCAAATACAAACTTATTATACACCTGGACACCATCTTCAACACCTCCAGGAGTTTGCATCCCTTCATCTTCATCAAATACCTTTTATATCTCCAGCTATAAAACAACCGGAGCTGTAGTAGATGCTCCTACAAACACAACAGGATACAGCACTTCCGGATATGGCGATTATACTGCTCTAACACCGGCACAACAAATTCCGGGTGGCGGAATCAATGTTAGCCTTGTTTTGTCCGGAGGAATACAAACCGCAAGAGTTTGGGTAGACTGGAACAAAAACAACACTTTTGAAGATGCTTCAGAAATCGTTTTTACTACCAATACAAGCTTTATTTCCAATACTTTTGGTTTTGTGGTACCAACAGGAACAGCTCCTGGCGATTACAGAATGCGTATCCGTACAAAATCTACTGCTGCCTGCGGATCTAATGCTGATGGCGAGACAGAAGATTACACCATCCGTGTAATTCAGGATTGTTCTGCAAAAATAGCAAGTGCTCCAACAGTTGAACAGTGCGGAACAGGAGCAGTAACGTTAACAGTAACCGGTACTTCCGGAGTAACATCATACAAATGGTACACTACCGAAAGCGGAGGAACAGCTATAGCCGGTGCTACATCAGCATCATACACTACGCCATCCCTATCGGCTACAACAACGTATTATGTAACAGCCTTAAACGGATCATGCGAATCTCTGGTTCGTACGCCGATTATCGCAAAAATAAAACCGGTTCCTAATATCACCATTACCCCTGCTTCTCCTCAAATATGCGGTGAAGAAGATTTAGTACAGATCTCTGCAGCAGGAAGTACAGAAGTAGTCGATTTATTAAATGAGACTTTTGAAACATCAGGACTTGGCGCTTTTACAAAAGCAAATATCGCCAATGGTGATGCCGCAACAGAATGGCAGCAAAAAACCAGTGTTTACAAAACTGTTTCCGGTGTTTGGAAACCGGCAATCAGCTCCGGAGCGATAGGCAACAAATTTGCTTTTACGACTTCTGACTATAGTATTACCAACACAAGAAATTTAGCATTACAAACAACAAACAGCTATAACACTACAAATTTCATCGATTTATCATTGACATACAGACAGTATTTCTCTTGTTATGGAAACGGAGACAAGGCTATCGTTGAAGTTTCAACAGATAACGGGACTTCCTGGACACCGGTACAAACATTCACCTCAAGTCAGGGATCACCTGGTAAATTCGCAACTGTAACTATTCCGTTAAACAGCTATGTAGGAGTTGCAAACCTGAAATTAAGATTCCTATATACCGCAGTTTATGCTGACGGATGGGCTATTGATGATGTTGTTTTAAGCGGAACAAGACCGTTAACATCAAACTTTACCTGGACAGGAGCTACGATTGATGCCTATACTGATGCTGCCGGAACAGTACCATATACCAACCAGGCTGTAAACGTCGTTTACATCAAACCTTCTACTGCTCAGTTAGAAGTAAACAACTGGTCGTTTACTGCGAATGTACAATTAACCAATGGCTGTACTGCTTCAAAATTAGTTAACGTTACAAACAAATCTAAAGTTTGGCAGGGTAACAACGGTAACTGGAATGATCCTAACAACTGGCTTCCTGTAGGAGTACCAGCAGCAGACAACTGTGTAATCATCAAACCGGCTACAAATTATGCTAATGTAAACGGAACCAACTATGTAGGTTTAGCAAAAACATTAACCGTAAGAACAAATGCCCGTCTTGAAGTTCCAACAGGAAACGGTGTAAACGTGGTTAACAAAATTACAGTACAAAACAACGGTACTTTCAATTTAGCGAACAGCGCCAGTATTATCCAGACAGATAATGTTGCCAATTCCGGAATTGTAAACATCAAACGTACGACACAACCAATGTATCGTTATGACTTTACGTACTGGAATTCACCGGTAACCTTAGCTTCTAATTTTACTTTAAGCGCTTTATCTCCAAACACTTTGTCTGACAAATACTATCGTTGGCAGCCAACAATCAACGGAGGTTACGGAAACTGGATTGGTGTAAATGCAACCACAACAGCTATGGATCCGAGAATGGGCTATATCGTGAGAGCACCACAATCATTTGATTTAAATCCGGCAAATAAAACAACCTATACGGCAACTTTTGTTGGAACACCAAATAATGGCGACATCACTATTCCGATCGCTATCGGTACAGATGCAAACGTTGGTAATGGAGTAACCGCTGATGACGACCAGTGGAACCTTATCGGAAACCCATACGCTTCAGCAATTGACGTGGTATCTTTCTTAAACGAAACAACGAATAAAACATTATTGGACGGAACCGTATATGTATGGACACACAATACTCCGATACAAACCGGAACAGCAAATCCTTTTTATGGAAACTATTCTTATAACTATACCTCTTCCGATTATGCTACTGTAAACAAATTCGGGGCTACAGCAACAGCAATTTCAGGAGGTACACAACCAAGCCGTTATATCGCTTCCGGTCAGTCTTTCTTTGTAAAAGGAATTGCAAACGGAAATGCTAAATTCATCAACAGTATGAGAGTTAGCGGATCTAACAATACATTCCTGAAAAGCGGAGCTGCACAAATTAACCCGGAAACACAGGCTGTGAATTCAGGTGAACTTGAAAAACACCGCATCTGGTTAAACTTAGCGAATGCTAACGGAGCGTTCAGTCAGATCCTGGTAGGATATGCTGAAGGAGCAAGTTTAGACTTCGACAGAGGATTAGATGGTCAGGCTTTCGGAGGAAACGGAGTAACATTCTACTCTACTATTCCGGAAATGAACCTAACCATTCAGGCACGTCCGTTACCATTCAATGAAGACGACAAAGTAGCTTTAGGATTTAACGCTAATGCTCAGGATACTTACCAGATCGGAATTGACCACCTGGACGGAGTATTCGATACGCATGCGATTTTCCTAGAAGATAAAACACTAAATGTGATCCACGACTTAAGAACAGCGCCATACAGCTTTACTTCTGCTGCAGGAACATTTAACGACCGTTTTGTATTGCGTTTCTCAAACGGAAATTTAGGAAACGTAGATTTCACAAATGAAAACGGAATTAAAATACTTAGAGGAAATGAATTAGCAGTTCATTCTTCTTCTGAAAGAATTAAAAGCATCGTTGCCTTCGACGTATTAGGCAGAAAAATAGATGAGTACAAAAATGCTGATGAAAATGAAATTACACTTAAAAATGTAAAAAAATCAACCAGCGTAGTACTTTTAAAAATAACCTTAGAAAACGGTGCTGTTGTAGACAGAAAGACTATTTTCTAAAATTGAAAAACGCTATTATTAAAAAAGCCCTTGTTCAAACAAGGGCTTTTATTTTTTTCGCAGGTAACGCACAAAACCATAAAACGGTCTTCCCGACAAATACTCCGGATCTTTTTCATTACCGTAAGCTTCCCGCTCAAAGCTGATATTCCGGTAAGCGGTATGCTTGTCCGGATACTGGCACAAACGAACCAGATATTCCAGCCCGTACCAGATAAAAAAAGGCACAATCAGCAGCTCTAACTGCTGTTTGATATGAATTTTTTCATGGTTTAAAAAAACCGGATCCTTTTTATCTTTTACATCCGCCAGGAACACAAAAGGGAATAAAGTGATTCCTCTAAAACCTTTGGGCGTTAAATATTTTAATACAAGTACGATCATTAACCTTAAAGTTCCTAAATTTGTCCGTATGGACAACCAAAATACTAAAAATAAATTAATCCCTGGAGAAGACTATTATCTCACCCCGGAAGGTTACAAGGTTTTTACCGAACAATTCCACTTAAAAAGAGGATATTGCTGTAAAAACGGCTGCCGTCACTGTCCATACGGCTACAATAAAAACACCGGAACGATACGCAAATAGAAATGGACGTCCTTTTATTAAAATACAGAATCAAAATCCATAAATCCTATCACAGGTCAGATATTCGTTATCCTTAGCGAGGCAACGCTTCAATTTATTTATTTTTCAATTCTAAGCAGTAACAATCATGACTTTTCAAGAACAAATTTTAGAAGGGATTCCTTCCGTTTTACCACAGGCTAAACCATACGAGAGCACTATTAACCACGCTCCCAAACGTAAAGAAATATTAAGTGACGAAGAAAAAAAGCTGGCTTTAAAAAATGCCCTGCGCTACTTCGAACCAAAACATCACGCAGAATTAATTAAAGAATTTTCGGAAGAATTAGAAACATACGGCCGTATTTACATGTACCGTTTGCGTCCTGATTACCGGATGTATGCCCGCCCTATTTCGGAATATCCGGGAAAATCGGAGCAGGCAAAAGCCATCATGCTGATGATCCAGAACAACCTGGATTATGCTGTGGCACAACATCCGCACGAATTAATAACCTATGGCGGAAACGGAGCCGTTTTCAGCAACTGGGCACAATACCGCCTGACGATGAAATATCTGGCAGAAATGACCGAAGAACAAACGCTGGTGATGTATTCCGGACACCCAATGGGATTATTCCCTTCCCACAAAGAAGCACCGCGGGTGGTTGTCACTAACGGGATGATGATCCCTAATTACTCCAAACCGGACGACTGGGAAAAATTCAACGCTTTAGGCGTAACCCAATACGGGCAAATGACAGCCGGCAGCTATATGTATATCGGTCCGCAGGGAATTGTACACGGAACCACCATTACCGTATTGAATGCCGGTAGAAAAATTGCCCGAAACGGAGAAGATCTGGCAGGAAAACTGTTTGTAACCTCCGGATTGGGAGGAATGAGCGGTGCGCAGCCAAAAGCCGGTAATATCGCCGGATGCATTACCGTTTGTGCCGAAGTAAACCCGAAAATAACACATATCCGCCTCAGTCAGGGCTGGATTAACGAAGTTATCGAAGACATTGATGCTTTGGTAGCCCGCGTTCGCATAGCAAAAGAAAATAAAGAAGTGGTTTCCATTGCCTATCTGGGCAACGTTGTAGACGTTTGGGAACGTTTCCATGACGAAAACATGTATATCGACCTGGGATCCGACCAGACATCCCTGCACAACCCCTGGGCAGGTGGTTATTATCCGGCCGGAATTTCGTTTGAAGAAGCAAACGACATGATGGCAAACAATCCGGAATTATTCAAAGAAAAAGTTCAGGAAACATTACGCAGACATGCCGCAGCAATTAACAAACACACCGCAAAAGGAACCTATTTCTTTGACTACGGTAACGCCTTCCTGCTGGAAAGCTCCAGAGCCGGTGCCGATGTTATGGCGCCAAACGGTATTGACTTTAAATACCCGAGCTATGTTCAGGACATTATGGGACCAATGTGTTTCGATTATGGATTCGGACCTTTCCGCTGGGTTTGTACCTCCGGAAAACCGGAAGATCTAGCCAATACAGATGCGATTGCCTGCGAGGTTTTAGAAGAAATCATGAAAACTGCTCCGGCAGAAATACAACAGCAGATGGCCGACAATATCCGCTGGATCAAAGGTGCTCAGGAAAACAAACTGGTCGTAGGATCACAGGCACGTATCCTGTATGCCGATGCAGAAGGAAGAGCCAAAATAGCAGAAGCTTTCAATCAGGCAATTGCCAAAGGCGAAATAGGCTATGTTGTTTTAGGACGTGACCACCATGATGTATCCGGTACCGATTCTCCTTATCGTGAAACCTCAAACATCTATGACGGTTCCCGTTTCACTGCCGATATGGCTATCCATAACGTGATCGGAGACAGCTTCCGTGGCGCTACCTGGGTTTCCATTCACAACGGTGGCGGCGTTGGCTGGGGAGAAGTGATAAACGGCGGTTTTGGTATGGTTCTTGATGGTACTAAAGAAGCTTCAAGACGCTTGGAATCAATGCTTTTCTGGGACGTCAACAATGGAATTGCCAGAAGAAGCTGGGCACGTAATGAAGGAGCCGTTTTTGCAATTAAAAGAGCAATGGAAACGCAGCCTTTACTAAAAGTGACAATTCCGAATATCGTAGATGACACCTTACTTTAGTTAAATATAAAACCTATTAATTATGAAAGCTATAAAAATCCTTCCGATACTACTGCTCTTCGTTATCAGCTCCTGCAGCTCCGTAAGAGTAGCTTCCGATTTTGATAACCGAACCGACTTTAGTCAATACAAAACATACGCTTTTCATAAGGACGGGATTGACAAAGTTGAAATTTCCGATTTAGATAAAAAACGCATCCTTCGCGCCATAGACAATCAGCTCACGGCAAAAGGATTCAGCAAAAGTGACCAGCCGGAACTTCTGGTAAATATTTTTACCAAATCCAGAGAACAGGTCAGCGTAAACCAATTTAACGCCGGATGGGGTTATGGTGGTGGCTGGGGCTGGGGATACGGCTGGGGCCCTACTTACAGCTCCGTGAGTACCACCACCGAAGGCACGCTGTATATCGACATCATCGATGCCCGTAAAAATGAATTGATCTGGCAGGGAACCGGAACCGGAGTACTGACTCAGAACCGTGAAAAAAAAGAGGAACGCATCAATGAATTCGTTACGAAAATCCTGATGCAGTTTCCGCCACAAAAAAAATAAATTACCGGCTTATCATAAGCACTACAAGCCTACCTTTGCGTAGGCTTTTTTTATTCAAACATCATGAAAGACATTAGCACACTGGAAGACATCAAAAAGCTGGTGGACACCTTTTACCAAAAAGTACAGCAGGATACTTTGATCGGCCCTGTTTTCAATGAAAAAATACAGGACCGCTGGCCGGAACATCTGGCAAAAATGTATCAGTTCTGGGAAACCGTACTGCTGGACAACCACACTTATTCCGGCAGGCCTTTTCCGCCGCATGCCTTTTTACCGGTAGGCAGCGACCATTTTAACCGCTGGATACTACTCTTTACCGGAACAACCGATGCTTTATTTACCGGGCCTGTTGCAGACGAAGCCAAGCAAAGAGCTGCTAAAATGGCAGAAATGTTCCATCATAAAATAGAATACATTAAAAATAACCAAATATAACCGCCGATTTGAAATTCCAATTGCTAACTCCCTAAAGATTTCGTAATTTTACAGCAAACAGCAACAATAAAGAATCATGAATGCATCGTTTGAAACGAATCCGTTACTAGAAAGATTACCGAAACACTTACAGCAGTTTATCAAACCGCAGGATTATGACGAATATACTCCGATTAATCAGGCTGTATGGCGCTATGTGATGCGTAAAAATGTGGATTATTTAGGAAAAGTAGCCCACAGTTCTTATCTGGACGGCTTACGCCAAACAGGGATTTCCATCGAGAGCATCCCCAACATGTACGGAATGAACCGTATCCTTAAAGAAATAGGCTGGGCAGCAGTAGCTGTTGATGGATTTATTCCGCCAAATGCCTTTATGGAATTTCAGGCTTATAACGTATTGGTTATTGCCTCCGACATCCGTCAGTTAGAACATATAGAATATACCCCGGCACCGGATATCATCCATGAAGGAGCCGGACATGCACCCATTATCGCCAATCCGGAATATGCAGAATACCTGCGCCGTTTTGGAGAAATAGGCTCTAAAGCCATTTCGTCTGCAAGAGATTACGAAATGTATGAAGCCATTCGTTTGCTTTCCATTTTAAAAGAAGCCGAAGGTACTCCTCAGGATGAAATTGAAGCTGCCGAAAAACGTGTTGACGAACTGCAAAACGATATGGGCGAATTATCGGAAATGGCACAGATCCGGAACCTGCACTGGTGGACAGTGGAATACGGTTTGATCGGAACTGTTGAAAACCCTAAAATTTACGGCGCCGGACTTTTATCCTCTATCGGGGAAAGCGCCTGGTGTATGACCGATAATGTAAAGAAAATCCCGTATGATATCTCTGCAGCCAACCAAAGTTTCGACATTACAAAACCGCAGCCGCAACTGTATGTAACACCCGATTTTGCACTTTTGAGCCTTGTTCTGGAAGAGTTTGCAAACAAAATGGCCTTGCGTACCGGCGGATTATCCGGAATCCGGAAATTGATCCATTCCAAAGCATTGGGAACGGTAGAACTAAGCACCGGTATTCAGATTTCAGGAGTGTTTACCAACGTCATCGAACACGAAGGAAAACCAGTTTATATCCAGACAACCGGCCAAACGGCACTTTCCTATAGAGAAAAAGAATTAGTAGGCCACAGCACCGCTTATCATGCCGAAGGTTTCGGAAGCCCGATCGGAAAATTAAAAGGCATCAATCTTGCTATTGAGGACATGAGTCCGAGAGACTTAAGAGCGTATGCTATTTTTGAAGGAGAAACCGTTACCCTGGAATTTGAAGGAGACATTACCGTTTCCGGGGAAATCATTACCGGTTCCCGTAATTTACAGGGCAAAATCATCACCATCAGCTTTAAAAACTGTACCGTAACCCATAAAGACACTGTTTTATTCCAGCCGGAATGGGGCATTTATGATATGGCTGTCGGAAAAGAAGCGATTTCCGCTTTTTCAGGACCAGCCGATGTGCGCAGCTTTGACCTGATCACACATGTTCCGACCTCAAAAACCATTAAGGCACAAAAAACACCGGAAAGAATTAAACTGGAAGAGTTGTACCATAGCGTAAGAGCCATTCGCGACAACAATGCTCCGGATACCTTACAATCAGTATTTGAAACATTAAAAGCCGATCATCCAAAAGACTGGCTGTTAGCGGTAGAAATTGCCGAACTGGCTCATAAAAACAACAATCACGCTTTGGAAACGGCTGTTGTTTCCTATCTGGAACAACTAAAAACGGTACGTCCGGAAGTTGCCCATTTAATATCCGGCGGACTGGAACTTATTTTCGAAAGCGAAAGCGTAAACAAATAATACAAATCAGTAACAATTGTTACAACCATATTTTAGCAAGTCCCATACCTTTGATAAAAATTAAAGTTATGGGACTTTTAGATATATTAGGTTTTGGAAACAAATCGGAAAACATTAAAGCGTTTATTGCCAAAGGAGCAATTATCATTGATGTGAGAACTCCCGGTGAATTTGCCGAAGGACATATTACAAACGCTAAAAACATTCCGCTCAATGCTATTGCCGGCAAAATCCAGGATATCAAAAAGCTGGGCAAACCGGTCATTACCTGCTGCCATTCCGGAATGCGGAGCGCACAGGCTGCCACTATCCTAAAACAGCACGGCATTGAAGCCCTGAACGGTGGCGGCTGGAGCAGTCTGAACAGCAAACTGTAACAACATTGCTGTTATAAAAACATCCGGACAGCCTTAATTTAACACGAATCTTTTTTTCATTTCCTGTTACTTTTCTTATATTGTTGGCTATAATTTTTAAAACACCAACTCATGAACCAGGAACAAGATTATGATGCAAAAGGCAATCCTATTTACCGGCATACCCAGGAAAGTGACGATTCCGGAGTGGCCAGCAGCTGTCGCTATTTAGACGAAATCACAGCACATTTAGAAAACCATATCGGGGATGTTCACCTGGTTTTTCACGAAATAATTTCCGAATTTGTTCATATAGATGTTCTTTGGATCAAACCTACAGCGGATTATCCTTACAATGTACTGGTTACTTCCGGTATGAGCGACAAACCGATGCATCTTCCGGATGGAATTGAAGGAAAAGAAAACTGGCAGTATGGCGAATTAATGGTTATTCTTCCGGCTGACTGGAAAATCAGTGATGAAGATTTTGAGGATGACAAAAATTACTGGCCGGTTCATTTTTTAAAACTGATTGCCCGCTTACCGCATCAATACAACACCTGGGTTGGCTACGGACATACAATTCCGAACGGAGAAGAGGCCTATCCTTTTGCCGAAAACACTCGTTTAGGATGCATGATGGTACTTCCGCCTTATGTTAGCTTTAATGAGGAGTTTTTACAATTTAAGGCCGAAGACGGCAACCTGATTAACTTTTATGCCCTGGTACCTTTGTATAAAGAAGAAATGGAATACAAAATGACTGAAGGTGCCGATGCCTTACTGGATTTATTTGACGAATACAACATTGACGAAGTCATTACGTTAGACCGTCCGAATGTATGCTTATCATAAAAAACAAACCCGCATAAAGCGGGTTTTGTTTTTATAATTTAAGCTGCTCTCCTATCGCCTGTTCGTTATCCAGAACCCGGTTTTCATATTCCAGTTTCCAACCCATCGAATTGGTCAGGATCAATAGTTTCGAAAGCTCACTGATCAGGCGGTTTTTAGCATTCGTTTTTAATGCTGATTTTTCAATTTTCTGAGCCAGATCGGCTTTTACTTTTTTATTAATCTTGTTATAATCATCGCCTGTAAACGGATTCATACGGCTTTGATCTACATCATAAAACTGAATATCGGGACTGATTTTTATTTCTTCTTTCGGAATATTCAGAATGGTAATTGTTTTATTTTTTTCGTCTATATCATATTTTATCTGCCGTAAATCATAGGCTACCGTAACATCGGCATTGATGATAATCAGCGCTTTCTTTTCAAATGTCAGCAAATCCATCAGGTATTTCTGCTGGTCTTTATAGGTCATTACCTGCGCATAATGTCCTTCGGTCACCACCAGTTTCCCCACATTCCTGATTTGCTGCTGGATCAGATCGGTATTGTATTCCGTAGTGGTGGTTGCTTTTTCGGAAGTCACAAACTTATAAATCACGAACCCGATGATTATAAAAATCAGCAGGTAGATTATTTTTCCGGAACGCGCCAGTGCCTGCACTACCGGAACCAGCATGTTTTTGATATTCGTTTCGTCCGATGTTTTCCTTGCCATATTAAAAAGTGATATTGGGATATTGTACTGCTAATGTAGCAATCTTTAGCTGTAGATTTTTTAAAAACTTTGCATGTTGTTCCGAATCGGGATTAAAAGAGCGGTGCGCCAGTCCTTTCCGGATGCTTTCCACCTCATCCATTACAGGATAAGCGGTTTCGGCAATCCTGCTTTCAGAAAAACGCTTCCAGATATATTCTATTGCTACCGCATTGGGATGGATCATATCCTCTGCATAAAAGCGATAATCGCGTAGTTCGTCCATCATGATCTCATAACTCGGGAAATAGTCTATAAAAACGGCTTCTTCCGAAAATTCGGCTATGGCCTGGTGAATCGCAGTGATCAGATTCGCTTTACTCCATTGGTTTTCCGTAAAACCATCTTTAATATGGCGCACTGGCGACACGGTAAAAATGAGCTGCGCCTCCGGATTCAGCCGGAGAATTTTCGAGATAATACTGGCAAGACTTTCTTTTATAACCGGAATACCTAATAATTCTTTATTAAATTGCTTTTGCGGGACTTTATGACAATTCGCCACTATTTTACCATCTTCTGTTTTTCGATACACCCAGGCCGTTCCCAGAGTGATTATAACGTGGGTTGCTGCCGCTATTTTATCATGCGTTGTTGCGGCAATAGCATTCAGGTTCTGAAGCAGCACTTCCCGATCGGTTTCACTCAAATCGGAATGCCCGTCGAATGTATGCCACTGTTCGTTATGAAAAAAGACATCTTCCGCTGTAAATTCTTTCCTGAAAACAGCAACGTCAATCAGTTTTTCAATGGCCAGTGGATGAAACAGTATTCCAAACGGATTGCAGTAATGCTGAAACTTAAAATAGTCGAGTTTTTCACTCATATTGACCGCAAAACAGGAACCCAAAGACACTACTCCGGAAGTATAATCTATTGGATTTTTACTTTTTAAAACAGGTATTTGGGTTCTGAACTGCATGATCCGTTTGTTTTTACAAACTTAGGGATTTTATTATTTGAAGAATGTCCCGCTTTAAATAAAAAACCCAAAGCAAAATTACTTTGGGTTGTTATAACATAGCATGTTTTACTACTCTTTACAAATTCATTCTTAACTGAACAAAAACCGTTTTCAGACTGGTTTTATTCGTAGAAATACTGATAATTCGTTACGGTACTGTTATACGTTTCCTTTTGCGTTTTCGCAAAACCATCCGGATAATAGGTATATTCATTCTGAATACTATTAACTCCATCTGTACGGACTGCAGAAACCAGATTTCTGTTACATCCTTTTAGCGACAAGCTTTTAAAGAATATTTTATCAAAACCACGAATCCCTTTTGTTGGTTTATTCCCGTTATCATAGCTATAATTCCAGCTAAATGAAGGTGTCCCGTCAAGATGACTATACTCCTGCAAACTAACCACTTCTCCATTTAGAAAAGTCATTTTTTCTCTTCTGATTGTTTGTGCAGAATAAGGAAGCTCACTTGTAACTGTTCCATCGTTATTGTAAATATAACTCGTTTCCTGTGTAGCATTTACATCATACGAATAATTAACTTTCTTAATAAGCTTGTTATCGGTATTATACAGATAGCTTTCTGTACTGTTAGGAGATCCATCAGGATTAAAGAACTCGACTTTCTTTATCAAATCTCCTTCATACGAATATTTGTCAACAGAACCATCTGTCGCCGTAATTTTATCAAGCTTACTCCCATTATAAGTATAGTTAAATGTGATGCTTTGCCCGTTATTATATGTTGCGATAACCTTTTTTAACAATACTGTTTGTTGTGGTGTTTCTGGCGTTGATTCACTTGTTGATTCGCTTGTACAAGATGCGAGCACCAACAAACAGGTAAGTGCTCCGGCAATAATTTTCTTCATAATTCAGTGGATTAATTTTCCCACAAAAAAAACAATTATTTCTTAAATAAAAAACCCAAAGCAAAATTACTTTGGGCTCTCTATCTTATTTAGGTTCTGTCTATTTTACATAGTCAATTGCTTTTTCCAAAGCTTCGTTGATTCCTCCCGGATTTTTACCACCGGCAGTTGCAAAGAACGGCTGTCCGCCGCCGCCGCCCTGGATATATTTTCCAAGTTCGCGAACCACTAAACCGGCATTCAATCCTTTTTCGGCAACCAGTTCTTTAGAAATATAACAGGTTAGCATCGGTTTCCCTTCTTCGGCTGTAGCCAATAGAAGGAACAGATTTGTTCCGATGTTCCCCAATTCATAAGCCAGGTCTTTTGCTCCGTTCGGATCCAGGTCAACCTGTTTTGCCAAGAATTTCACTCCATTGATTTCCTGTATTTCGGAAATTAGCTCTCCTTTTAAGTTTTTCGCTTTTTCTTTTAACAAAGCTTCAACCTGTTTTTTCAGTTTGGCATTTTCATCCTGTAAAGAAACTACCGCTTTAATTGTATCCTGCGGATTCTTCAACTTTTCTTTGATCTCTTTCAGCGTATTTTCCTGTGAAGCATAGAACGCTTTTACAGCATCGTTTGTAATCGCTTCAATACGTCTGATTCCTGCAGCAACAGCTCCTTCACTGGTAATTTTAAACTGCCAGATATCTGCCGTATTCTTCACGTGGATTCCACCGCACAACTCCATACTGTCACCAAATTTAATCGCACGAACATTATCGCCGTATTTTTCACCGAACAAAGCCATAGCACCTTCCTCAATTGCCTGCGCAAAAGGAATGTTCCTTCTTTCGATTAACGGCAGTTGCTCCTGAATTCTTGCATTTACAAAATCTTCAACCTGTTTCAATTCCTCATCGGTTACTTTTGCAAAGTGTGAAAAGTCAAAACGCAAATAATTTGGCGCTACCAACGATCCATTTTGCTCCACATGTGTTCCCAATATAGAACGCAATGCCTGGTGCAACAAGTGTGTTGCCGAGTGATTGCTTGCCGAATGTAAGCGCAAATCGTTGTTTACTTTCGCTACAAAGGTAGCGTTCACATTTTCCGGCAGTGTGGTCGCAAAATGTAAAATCAGGTTGTTTTCTTTTTTAGTATCCACGATCTCAATCGTTTCGTTTGCCGACACCAAAACACCTTTATCACCAACCTGTCCTCCTCCTTCCGGATAGAACGGGGTGTTATCCAGTACTAACTGGTATAATTTACCATCTTTTTTACTGTCTACTTTACGGAAACGGGTGATTTTCACGTCATTTTCCGTTTGGTCATATCCAACAAATGTTTCAATATTACCTTCTACTAATATAGTCCAGTCGTCTGTTGAAACTTCTGAAGCGGCACGGGAACGTGTTTTTTGCTCCAGCATGGCCGCATCAAATCCGGCCTCGTCAAGATTATAACCTCTTTCTCTTAAAATCAAGGCTGTTAAATCGATCGGGAAACCAAAAGTATCGTATAATTCAAATGCTTTTGCTCCGGAAACGATGATTCCTTCCGTTCCTGCAATTACATTTTCCAATAATTGCAATCCCAGATCCAACTTTTTCAGGAAAGAAGCTTCTTCTTCTTTAATCACATTGGTAACCAATCCTTTTTGAGAGGTAATTTCCGGGAAGAAAGCCCCCATCTGGTCGCTTAATACCGCTACCAGTTCGTAAATGAACGGTTCTTTTTTGTTCAGGAAAGTAAAGGCATAACGAATCGCACGACGTAAAATACGGCGAATCACATAACCGGCTCCGTTATTGGACGGCAATTGTCCGTCAGCAATTGCAAACGCTACCGCACGTACGTGATCGGCAATAACACGAATCGCGATATTAACTTTCTCTTCTTCCTCGTCTTTAGCTTTAATTGTATATTTCCCACCGGTAAGGCTTTCAATTTTTTGGATAAGCGGCGTAAAAACATCCGTATCATAATTGGATTTCACGTTCTGCAATACCATACACAAACGTTCAAATCCCATTCCGGTATCCACGTGCTGTGCCGGTAATTTTTCTAAGGATCCGTCCGCTTTACGGTTGAATTCCATGAATACGTTGTTCCAGATTTCCACTACCTGCGGGTGATCGGCATTTACCAGGTCTTTACCGGCAACCAATGCTTTTTCTTCCGCCGAACGGATATCGACGTGAATTTCCGTACACGGTCCGCATGGTCCCTGATCTCCCATTTCCCAGAAGTTATCTTTCTTATTTCCCAATAAGATCCTGTCTTCTGCAATTAGGGTTTTCCAGATATCATACGCTTCCTGGTCGAAAGGCACGTTTTCTTCTTTACTGCCTTCAAAAACGGTAACATACAAGATGTCTTTATCGATTTTGTAAACTTCTGTCAGTAATTCCCAAGCCCAGTTAATCGCTTCTTTTTTAAAGTAATCTCCAAAACTCCAGTTCCCTAACATCTCAAACATGGTGTGGTGGTATGTATCGATACCCACCTCTTCCAGGTCATTGTGCTTGCCGGATACACGCAGACATTTTTGCGTATCGGCTATACGGGCGCTTTTTGGTGTTCCGTTTCCAAGAAAAAACTCTTTAAACTGAGCCATTCCGGAATTGTTAAACATCAAAGTAGGATCGTCTTTTAAAACGATAGGAGCCGAAGGCACAATCAAGTGTCCTTTGCTTTGAAAAAAGTCGAGAAACTGTTTTCTGACGTCTTGTGATTTCATATACTGCATTTATTATTGATGCGAATTGCTTTTCGCCCGTATTTTATTAATTTATTTACAACCGTTAAATAAGGCTTTTCCATGCCGGGCATCCTCGTTATCATGAACTTACACTTAACATACCCTACCCTAACTACCAACAAATAAGCTAAATGTTTCCCTACAAAAAAACAATTTAATGAAACATTTATTAAATTTGTTCGTCTAACCTTACAAAAGGTTGCCATTTAACTTTTTATAAGGTGCAAAAATAGCATATTTTAGAAAATGTCGAAGGTAAAATATTATTACGATTCTGAAAAATTAGCCTATCAGAAAATAAAACCTAAAAAAGGACGTCGTTTAGGGTATGCAGGACTGTTTATTGTTTCCGCTGCTTTATTCGGTTTTTTGTGTTTTATTGTCCTGATCAATACGCCGTTTTTTGAAACACCAAAGGACAAGTTACAGGCAAGGGAAATAGAAAATTTAAAGATTAATTATTCCATTCTAAATAAAAAAATGGACCAGCTGGACGAGGTTTTAAGTGATCTGGAAGAACGTGACAACAATTTGTATCGTGTTTATTTTAACAGCTCGCCGATACCCGACGAACAACGCAGAGCCGGTTTTGGCGGAATTAACCGCTATAAGGCACTGGAAGGTTTTAACAATTCGGAACTGGTCCTGAATACGACCAAACGGGTGGATGTTATTACCAAACAATTGGTAATTCAGTCCCGTTCACTGGATGAAATATTAAAACTGGCCAAAGACAAGGAAAAGTTATTATCGGCTATTCCTGCCATACAGCCGGTTAAAAATGAAGATTTGAAGCATATGGCTTCCGGTTTCGGATACCGAAGCGACCCGTTTACAAAAGTGCGTAAGTTTCACGCCGGAATGGATTTTTCCGCTAAAACCGGCACGCCTATTTTTGCTACCGGTGACGGCGTGGTAAAAAGAGCAGACAATTCGTTATCCGGTTACGGAAATCATATTGAAGTAACCCACGGCTATGGCTATGAAACACTGTATGCCCATTTAAGCAAATACAATGTACGGCCGGGGCAGCGCGTTAAAAGAGGGGATATTATAGGCTATGTGGGCAGTACCGGACGTTCGGAAGCTCCCCATTTACACTATGAGGTTCACAAAAACGGTGAAGTGGTCAATCCGTTAAATTTCTATTACGGTTCGATATCTGCCAAAGAATATGTTTTAATTTCACAATTAGCTAATCAAGAAAATCAATCGCTCGACTAATGCATTTAGACTTACCTGAAAAAAGATATTACAGTATAGGCGAACTTGCCAAGGCATTTGATGTGAATGCGTCGCTAATTCGTTTTTGGGATAAAGAATTCGATATTCTGAAACCCAAAAAGAACGCTAAAGGCAACCGGATGTTTACCCCGGAAGACGTTAAAAACCTGCAGTTAATTTACCATCTGGTAAAAGAAAGGGGGTTTACACTGGAAGGCGCCAAAATTCATTTAAAGGAAGGGCAGAAAAAAACACTCGATAAATTCGAAATCATTCGTAAATTAGAAGCAATCAAAGTGCAGCTTGGTAATATGAAAAATGAGTTGTAGTTGGGGGAAGGCAAGAGGCAAAGAGTAAAAGGTAATAAGCAAGGGGCAATGAGTAAAAGGCAATGGGCAAATGAGGTGGTGACTTCGTCTGCCGAAACAAATAAAAAATAATCACTTAAAACAATAAAAAACTTTAAACTTAGAGAAATATGAAAAAATGGTTAATTCCCGTAGGTATAATTGTTGTAATCATCGTTATTCTATACAGCTGGGCAAAAGGTATCAATAACACTGCTGTAACTCTGGATGAGACTTCCAAAGAAGCATGGGGTAATGTACAGACTTCTTACCAAAGAAGAAACGACCTTATCGGCAACCTTGTTAACACAGTAAAAGGTGCTGCCGATTTCGAAAAAAGCACATTGGAAGCAGTGATCAAAGCACGTTCGGAAGCTACGAAAACAACCATTGATCCTTCCAACATTACACCGGAACAATTAGCAGAGTTCAACAAAGCGCAAAGCGGTGTTTCTTCGGCTTTATCCCGTTTACTGGTAACTGTAGAGCAGTATCCTGATTTAAAAGCAAACCAAAACTTCCTGAAATTACAGGACGAATTAGCCAGCACTGAAAATCAGATCCTAACGGCAAGAACCCGTTTTAACGAATCGGTTAAAGCGTATAACAGCCATATCAAAACATTCCCTAACAGCATTTTTGCCGGGATATTCGGCTTTAAGGAAAAAGCTTATTTCAATGCTGTTGAAGGTGCAGAGAAACCTGTTGAAGTAAAATTCTAACACATGTCTGTAACCGAAGATTTTCTAACCGCCGATGAGGAGAATGCCATTGTAAATGCCATTCAGCTTGCAGAATTAAACACTTCCGGCGAGATTAGGGTTCATATCGAAAATCATACTGAAAAACCTCCGCTCGAAAGGGCTCAGGAGGTTTTTTATACTTTAGGCATGGATCAGACAAAAGCCCGTAACGGTGTATTGTTTTATGTGGGAGTATCCGATCATACTTTTGCTATCATTGGGGATGAAGGCATTCACAATATGGTGGAAGAAGACTTTTGGAACTGCACCAAAGACATTGTAATTGAACATTTCAAAAACAAACGATACAAAGAAGGTCTTGTGGATGGTATCATAAGAGCCGGAGAACGTTTGAAAAAATATTTTCCTTTTGAAAGTGACGATACCAATGAATTATCGAACGAAATATCCAAAGGATAAATGACACATTTTATTTCAAAAATCATCAGAAACCTGTTGCTGCCGGTACTTTTTTTACTGCTGCAGCCGGTTGCTGCACAATTTAATATCCCGGAAAAACCGAGTTTACAAACGAGTGTTTACGATTATGCCAACATGCTGCGTCCGCAGGAAAAGCAAAGTCTGGAAGAAAAACTCGTTCGGTATTCGGATTCCACTTCCACACAAATCGTTGTGGTTACGATTGCTTCCCTGCAGGGAGAGGACATCGGTATCCTGACGCCAAAATGGGCACAGCAATGGGGCATCGGACAGGCGAAGGAAGACAATGGTGTTTTTATCCTGCTGGCTCAAAAGGAGCGCCGTATCTGGATTTCTCCGGGTTATGGCGTAGAAGACCGCTTAACAGCCGGCATAGTGGGTGAAATCACGCGTAATGTTATTATTCCGGAGTTTAAAGCCGGTAGTTATTACAACGGTTTAGACAAAGGAACAGATACCATCATTGAGGTACTGAAAGGAAAATATAAAGGAACCCGCAAACCGGATCAGTCGAACAGCGGTATCGGTGGTATTTTCTTTTTTATTTTCGTTGTCATCATCATTATTATCATTATTGCCCGTAGTAAAAACAATCGTGGCGGTGGTGGAAACGGCGGCTTTAACGGCGGACCAAGCATCCTGGATATGATTATCCTGAGCAGTATGGGTCGCGGCGGTGGCGGCGGTTTTGGAGGAGGAAGCTCCGGTGGCGGTTTTGGCGGCGGTGGATTCGGTGGCGGCTTCGGCGGTGGCGGATTTAGCGGCGGCGGTGCCGGCGGAAGTTGGTAAAACAATATTAAAATCGGGGCAATTGCCCCGATTTTGTTTTTATAACCTATCCGTTTTTTTTGTATAATCGCTTCAAAAGAGATTGTTCTGTGAAGCTGTAGCATTACCGCTTCCTGTCAGCTAATCCTACTTTTAACTTCTTGACACCATTCTCAACATAATATTTATACTCATTCCTGCCCTTAAATAATTGCTATATAGATTCCCATCGTTACTAATTCACTTTAGTCAATATTATATCGGTTGGTGTTGTGAAAGTTGTTGGTTCATCTGTTCCCCGCATACCCATAGGTAAAGTTACTTTCCAATGTGCAGTTAAAGGATTTGTAAAATCATTTATAGTCATTACTAACTGTCCTCTTACTCCAGTTGGGTAGGACGTATTTAAAACCCCTGCAACATCAAAAATAACTCCGCTCATTATATTATTATTTATAGCTGAAGCAAGAATAACGGTTTGCCAAGGTGTGATTGAAGTGCCAATATTAATTTGTGAGGTATATAAAACAGTTTCATTAGGTTGCCCATAATTCTGAACCATTTTATAATGACCATTTATTTCATCTCGATACATTTTTGGCTTTTTGGAGAGATAAGGCACCTTTGTTTCTTTTAAAAGCTTTACCACAAAAGTTTTATCACCGTCTATATAGGTCCATGTACCTATAAATGGGATAAAATAATTATTTACGTCTTTATAATAATATATTTAAAGTTCTTACTATGTTGATTATCTATAGTATAATACTCCTTTAATTTCACTTCTATTCCCTGCTTAACAGCACAGAACTGAAAAGCCAATAGTGATAGTAATGGAATTATCTTTTTCATTACGGCTGTTTTACTAAAATATATTCTCCATAAGGAAGCCGCATTTCATCCGGAGCATTATCTAGCGGCATAAATGAAGTACCATTTTTAAAGATTTTCGCAATTATCTTTTCTGTGCCATTTTCATTTTTATATCGTAATACAATTGCATTATCCAAGTATTCTCTTTCCGAATCCCTGATATGCAGCTTAATTCGTTTTTCATTTAATGAACATTCGCTACATTGGGGATATACTCCACGATGAATAATAAGATTTCCTTCAATATTATTCACATCATCTTGACCTAAAACTATATTTATCCTATCTAAAGTATTAACTATTTCTACTCCATTGATAATGTACTGATATTCGCCAACTAATAAATCTTCATAAAAATTTCCTTTTGCAAAATAATCATGTACTATTTTCTTAAACACTATTATTAAGGAAGCATTACCTTGTTGAAATCTCCAAGTTCCAACATATTTATCAAAATCATTGTATACATCCTTATTATAGGTTCCACTTTTGTATTTCTGAGGATTATATTCTCCTGCTATAGGAATAATTGTCTGTGCTTTACAGGATAAAAAGAAAGAAACTAATAGTATTGTGAGTATAGTTTTCATTACGGCTGTTTTATCAAAACATATTCTCCATAAGGAATACGCATCTCATCCGGAGCATTATCCGGCGGCATATACGAACTATCATTTTTATAGATTTTAGCAATTATCTTTTCTGTACCATTTTCATTTTTATAGCGTAAAATAATAGCACTTGAAAGATAGCTCCTCTGAGAATCTCTTATTCGCAATTTAATTCTTCTCTCATTTTCCGCACATTCTACACACTTTGGGTATAGATTTTTTGACCAGATAAGATTACCCCAAATATTATGCTCTCCGGCTTTAGCAGGGGGAGAAGTCATCTGTTCCATTGTATTCACTTTTTCTATTCCATTTTCTATATAACTATATTCGCCTACTATTAAGTCTTGATAATAGTTTTTATAAGAAGAATAGTGATTATAAACCATTTTTTTTAAACGAATTGTTAAAGATGTATTTCCTTGCTGAAACTTCCAGGTTCCCACATATTTATCAAAATCATTGTCAACATCTTTATTATAAGTTCCGTTTGTAAACGCCAAATCACTATCTCCCGCAAGAGGTACTATAACCTGTGCTTTACAGGATAAAAAGAAAGAAACTAACACTGTTATGAATATGCTTTTCATTACGGCTGTTTTGTCAAAACATATTCACCGTAAGGCACACTAAAGCTATTTACATTTGCTGGAGGTCCGTCTATAGTATTCAAAGATTCAAGCCCATTACCGGTATAAACAAATTGAACTTTTAATTTTTCTTGTCCGTTTTGCATAAATCTTCTAATCACAAACTTATTACTTATACCTCCCCAAATATTTCTACGGGAAGGTTCGTTAAAACGCATTAATAAGCGTAATTCATTCTCACTGCATTCAGGACAAAGAGGATAAATGGACTTATCATAGGGCACAACACTGACAAGATTGTAGTCAAATATATTACTGTGTGATTGGTTAATATACGACAGTGTATTTACCTTTTCAACTCCATTATCAATGTACTGAAATTCTCCAATAAGAAAATCCACATAATAGTCTCTAACGTCATTCGTTACATGAAAACTATTTTTTTTCACAAACGTAATCTTAAATGTTGTATTGCTGTTTGTGTAAACCCAGGTACCAACATATTGGTTGTGGAATCCACCAATATCCTTATAATATGCGCCAGCTACTCCTCCATAGTATTCAGCCTCATATATACCAATGATTGGTGTTTGTGCAAAAATGTTTAAACTGATTAGGACAAGTATTAAATAAATATATTTTTTCATTTTTATGAATATTAAATAAGAATTATTCTTAACATGGTTTCAAATTAGGCTTGCCTTTAATATTTTCCAATTCACCCCACTTAGTAACATTATCAGTTGCTTCGTATAACCCCATTCCTAAGTCAAAATCTTCAATAATTTTTAATAACGCCAGTTTGAATTTATCCATGTTTCCTCCAGGCTTTATTTTACGATACTCCTTTTCAATCTGATTTTCTATGAATGCCCTTTTCAGGTTAAAATTAGTGTAAAACTTCAAAGGATCTTTAATTTTTATAGCGAAAACACCATCATAAGTAGTCAGTGTTAATACATATTGGGTCCAGTCTTTGGGTTGGCCTCCATTATTATGTTTAAGCGCTACTCTCATTAAATATTCAAGATCATCAAAACTAAACATAGGATAATATCCAAAAGACGGAGGAGGATGGGTATGTGCTGCTCCTATATAATTCCCTCCGATATAAGCTGCCATGTTTAATATATTAGGATTCTGACTGGATGCCTCTATAACTGTTGGTGCCATAATGGAAGTAGAAGTACTGTCAAAATTTCTAAAGGCAAATCCCCACTCGCCCGGTTGATTTTTTCTTGCTTCAAGTGTCGCAAAAGATAGCTTAACAGACGGATTATCGGTCAATCTTTTTAAATGATAACAAGGTGTGGGAGGTGCTGAAGGTTCTGTAGGATCATCTTCCAACACCGGAACGGTTGTAAAATCAGGACAACGCGGACAAGGATTCGGCGGTGTCAGTCCATCATCATTTCCGGGTTCGCCATCACCGCCGCCACCTCCGGTACCGCCCATACCATCACCACCGGAGTATTGTCCGGCGCCGGCGCCAAAACTGCCGCCTCCGGCCACCATATCGCAGGTCGTGGTGGTTACCTCAAACAAGTGATTCGGGTTGTTACAATACTGAGTCGCCACATGCGGTGTGGTCGATCCGCTTCCCGACCAGGACTGGTCACACATCATCACCGTTGCCGTAACACAGACTATTTTTTTCCCTGCCAGCTCAGCATTGTATTCAATCGGTGTGATGCGGATTGCTCCGCTAAAATAAAAGGATTCGTGTGTGACACTCGGAACGATGGGGACTTCCGGAGTGTATTTTACGATAAAAGCCCTGGTAGAGCCGGGATTATCCGTATGGATCACCAGGTTTTCAAAACAGGTGCTGTCCGGTGTTTCCCGGACGATCTGAAAGGTATAGGAGGTTTTCCCTTCTTTTTCGATCACAACCGCTTTATCCGGTAAAATCGTAAAGCCGTATTGGGCTTCCATGATTGTTCTGGAGAAGCTGCCTTTGCCGTGCTTGCCTTTGTTTAAGCCGGAAAGTGCCTGTACAAAAGGCTGTTCCTTTGAGAGCGCGTCAAAAGTGCTGTTGCGGATGGCAAGCCGTTCCCGGTAAGCATTCTTCTGAATAACGTCTTCTTCCAATTCGCATCCGGTGAGCAATCCCCCAAGTATAAACAATACGGCATAACAAATGGTTTTAATTTGTTTTTGATTCATAATCTCGCTTTTAGATTTACAAATATTACCTGTTTACCGGTTAGAACTTTTGTGGGTTTACACAAAAAACAGCCGGTGCAGCAAAAGGCTATTCCTGTTGCTGTTTGTTTCGGTTATATGGGGAACGATAACCGTATGTTATTTTAATGGGGAGTGTATGTTGTTGTATTACAATAGGATAAACATAAAACTTTATTTTGAGATATACAAATAAAATTTAGAATAATGTTTGAAAAAGTAGTATTTAATTCTAATTAAAAACGGTTTTATTCCGCTATGACCCTAAAAAAAAGCGGAGTAATTACTCCGCTTTGCTATTTTAAGATCAAGGTCTGTTAAAACTACCGGTAACTTCTTTTCACATACCATTGTATTCCGATAATAACCAGTAAAACAGGGTACAGCATGTATCCGGAAACAGCTAAACCGACAAGTGGTAGTCCGCAACGTCCTGTAAAGCCTATTGAACCTATCAGCGCGGCAAGCACCGGAATCACCAACTGACTTCCCAGACTGATCATACTAACCGTAAACAGATCCATTGTAATGCTTTCTTTTATCGCTTTGTTTCCGTAAACAAGCTGAAAAACGATTGGTATGAATAAAAGTAATAATGCTATAATCATCATCCGTATGTCAATTACTATTTGTTAATTTCACAATTGCCCATTGCCCTTTGCCCTTTGCTCCTTGCTTTTCCCCCTTGCCTCTTACCCTTCCTACAATTCATTCTTCACCTCATCATCACATTCCTCCCCCCAGCATTCCTTACAAGGCTGGTCTATTTTAGGATAGTGCATTTGTTTTTCGGTAGTGACAAATATATTGTTTGAGGTCATTCCCGAAGGATAAGTCGTTATCCAGCGGCCCAAATGTTTTTCTTTTTCGGCAGGAATGAATTTAAAATCCTGAGCTGTCCGGGTACCTTTCCATTTTGTTTTTACAACAATCGTATCGTTTTTGGTCTGGTAGGCATTTAGAATTTCAAATTCCTGGTCTTCCTGCTGTCCGTGAAGGAAAATCTCCGATTTTTTCCCGGTATGCGTAATCGTCAGCAACAGGTTTCCGGCATCGCAGGTATTGTAAACCACCAAGCCTTCACTGGTTTTGGTTAGCCGTACCCACTCTGTTGGTAGTGTTTTTACATCGTATAATGTTTTTCTTTCGGACTCACAACCCATTAAGGCTGAAAGCACTATGCCTGCGTAAAAATATTTCATGCTGTTTTTTGCTTGGTTGTCTTTAATTAGTTTGCAAATGTATTTTGTTTTTTTGCAAAAAAGAAGCTGTTTGCACAGCTTCTTTTTTAGTATGGTTTTTTAAAATTGTCTTTTACCGCCTTTTTTCTCTTTCCCGGCAAATTTTTCAATTTTATAGGTCAAGGAAAACATAGCATATCGTTTCAGTACTACATTTTCCTCATCGCGAATATTGGTTGCGGTAATGCTCCTCATCGTACTCTGGTTCTGATTCAGCAAATCGTAGACCTTTACTTTAAAATTCATCCTGTCATTAAAGAAATTGTATCCGATGCTGGTATTCCAGAGGTAAAAGTCTTTTTTAAACCCGTCTGATATAGCCGAATTATAGGTGTATCCAAAATCGTTACCAATAACCAGTCCTTTTGGCCAGTAACTGGTGGTTTGCAGGTTGATCTGGTGCTGGTAGGTCGATGCGGAATTGATACTATAGTTGGTATATTGCGTATCGTTATACGTATAGCTATAGGATGGATTAACGCTTAACAATTCGCCGTAATCCCATGTAAAGTTAGCTCTTGCCCGGAACCTGTAATTAAATGCATCATACATTTCGGCATTGGTATAGCCTTTATATTTATTAAAATTCATTCCGGTACCGGCACTCACTCTAAACGAGTGTACTTCCCTTTTAAACGATTTGTTCCAGTTGAGTCCTGTCCAGGTATTAAAAACACCCGATACATTTTCATAGCTGGTGGTTCTTTTGGCACTTTCGTCATAAACCGTTGACGAGATTATCTGGCTGTCATAATATTGTCCTCCGGTATAAAAGCTATAACCCGAACGCGAAGCATAGTCATAATTGCTATAACTCAAATATACATAGTGGCTTTTATTGGGGTTCAGATCCGGATTTCCGGTAAAACTCACCAAAGCACTGGAAAGGTCTTCAACCGGCAGCAATTGTGTAGCCGACGGGAAAGAAACCTGATAGGAATAACTCGTCCAGATGGATTTAGCCTTGGACAGCTTATAACTCATGTGAAATTCTGCTGAAGGCAGCATATAATCCCGGATCAGTTTGGTGTCCTTATACAGGTAAAACGATTCGTTATTCAATCGGGTTATCGAAGTCCCGAAATAGGCTCCTAAATATATATTTTTCTTTTCAATATTAATTCCCGCTTTCGGATTCACCGTAATGGTTTTAGTGCGTAAAAAATTAGACAGGCTGTCGTTCTGAATGTCATACAGCTGCGTATCGCCGTCAAAATTAAATGCGGTATTATTTTCCAGCGTTTTGTTCCAGTTGTAGTCGACAGCGAGTTTTAAACGTATTGAATCCACTATGGGCTCCAAATATTCCAGTCCCACATCTATTTTGTCATTAAAGTTACGGTTGTAGCGAATCTGGTCCCTGTTGTCTGTTTTGAGCAGGTCACCGTTCGGATCATAAAACCGGGTTTTCGACTGATTCAAAGCACTTCCGGTATTCTTGGCATTCGAGTTATCCAGACTGAAATTCAACGCTCTTCCTTTCTTATTCAGCTTTTTATAGAAGTTTAATGAATTACTGAAACTGTTGCTGTCATTTTCATTATACAGGTTACTGTTGCTATCGTTTAACAGCTTATTATTTTCTCCGGTGGTAAATTCTGCCGACTGGCTTTTATTGACTGCATTGCTTTTGGAAAAACGGGGCGCTATATATACCGTCGTGGTGGAATCGATAGTATATTCAATATTGATACCTCCGTTATGAGCATACCTGTCATCACGGGTTGTTCCGTTGGATTCCGTAATGATCGTTCTGTCCGGAAGGAAATTCTGGCTGCGGGACCGGTTGGTATTTTTAGAGGTCGCATCCCTGTAGAAATAGTTTCCGCTCACATCAAAACCTTTAAAAAATTCATCGGCATAGTTTATCCCGATCATATCCGATTGTGTAATTCCTTTACCGCCACCGAAGCTCATTCCGTTAACCCCGAAACTGCCGTCGCTGCCGGAACTCATCGAAGTATTCCGGCCGCCGCCCATATTATCGAAGATTTCATTCATCGAGAATCCGGTGGAATTGATATTATTGGACGAACCCAAAAAGCTGATCTTTCGTTTTCCTTTAAAGTAGTTTACCAAAGCACTGCTTTCATAGCGGCTGTCGGTACCATAACCACCCATAAATTTACCGAAGAATCCTTTGTTTTTATCCTCATCTATGGTCAGGTTGATCGTCGTGTTATTCGAACTGGCTTTCTGGCCGGAGATCTCTTCTTTTTTAGATTTGGTATCCGTTACCTGTATTTTATTGATAATCTCGGCAGGAAGGCTCTGCAAAGCTATTTTCCCGTCTTTATCGAAAAACGGTTTCCCGTTAACCAATATCTGGTTTACTTCTTTACCGTTTACGGTAATTTTCCCGTCGGTGTCTACTTCTACTCCCGGCAATTGTTTCAACATTGTTTCCACATTGGCATCCGGACGCACTTTAAAGGAGGCTGCATTAAATTCCAGCGTATCGCTTTTAATACGGATGGGCGGCGCTTCCGCTTTTACAATAACCTCATCCAGCGCTTTGGCTGTAGCCAGCATAGCAATCGTACCCAAATCTTTTGAAGCCGTAATTTCTTTCATTTCCTGTTTAAAATCCTGATAACCTATCATGGAGGCTTTCAGAAAAACGGGTTGGCTGACTTTCTTTACATTCAGATCAAAAACACCGTTTTTGTTGGTAATCGTGTAGTCAATCAAGGAGGAATCTTTTACGGCAGATAAATAAACCGTTACCGATTCAATCGGCAGATTTGTGTTTTTGTCGATAATTTTGCCTTTTACATTGATCGTGCTTTGCGCAAATGAAAGGCAACTTAATAACAAAAACGCAAAAAGTAAGGTAGTTTTTTGCATTACATTAAAAAAAATTGCGGTTAATATGTAAACATAATAACCGCAAAAGAAATGATTTCGTCTTTAATTTATTCGTTCATTAGAAAAAGTTTAACAAACTATTTCTGTCTGAAATAAATATCAATAGGAACTCCTGAAAAATTATAGTTTTCGCGAAGTTTATTCTCAATAAATCGTTTGTAAGGATCCTTTACATATTGTGGCAGATTTGCAAAGAACACGAACTGTGGTGTTGGTGTCGGCAACTGCATACAATATTTGATCTTAACATATTTTCCTTTTAATGCCGGTGGTGGCGTGTGCTCGATAATCGGCAGCATCAATTCGTTAAATTTCGAAGTGGCTACACGCTGTTTTCTGTTTTCGTATACTTCAACAGCGGTTTCCAGTGCTTTCAGCAAACGTTGTTTGGTTAAGGCCGATACGAACAAAATTGGCACATCGGTAAACGGTTCCAGTTCTCTGCGGATTTTCGCTTCGTAATCACGGGTTGACATGGTATCTTTTTCCACCAAGTCCCATTTATTTACCAGAATCACAATTCCTTTTCTGTTTTTTTCTGCCAGCCAGAAGATACTCTGGTCCTGTCCTTCGAATCCGCGGGTAGCATCGATCATCAGGATACAAACATCACTGTGTTCGATAGCCCGAACAGAACGCATTACAGAATAGAATTCCAGATCTTCTTTTACTTTCGCTTTTCTACGGATTCCGGCCGTATCCACCAGATTAAATTCAAATCCGAAACGGTTGTATTTGGTATCAATTGCATCACGGGTAGTTCCGGCGATATCGGTTACCACAAAACGGTCTTCGCCGATCAGGGCATTGATAAAAGATGATTTCCCGGCATTCGGACGTCCTACTACAGCAAAACGCGGTAACGGGTTCACTTCTTCAGTTACTTCCGGCAAATCCGGCAGCGTTTGTACAAGAGCATCTAACAATTCTCCCGTTCCGCTTCCGTTCATTCCGGCAATAGTGAAATATTCGCCTAAGCCAAGGTTATAAAATTCGATAGCGTCTTTTTCACGCATCGCATTGTCTACTTTATTAACAACCAGTAAAACAGGTTTGGTTACTTTTCGAAGCAGCTTCGCCACTTCATCATCCATTGGGGTGATTCCTTCCTCTACATCCACCATAAAGATAATGGCATCTGCCTCATCAATGGCCAGTTCTACCTGACGGCGGATCTCTCCTTCAAAAACATCATCAGAACCTTTAATATATCCTCCTGTATCAATAACCGAAAATTCTTTTCCGTTCCACTCACTTTTTCCATAATTACGATCACGCGTTACTCCGCTCACAGAGTCAACTATGGCTTCACGGCGTTGGATTAACCGGTTGAAAAAAGTTGATTTTCCAACATTTGGCCTTCCTACTATGGCTACGATATTATTCATTTTTCTTCTCTATTTTTTGCAAAAGTACGTTTTTTGATTTTAGCATGCTCAAAAATACGCCCGGGCAAAATCTTTAATTAATTATTTTTATTTTGATTGTATCCGAATCGGCGCAGCTGATAGCTGTTGCTTCGCCAGTCTTTATTTACTTTTACAAACATTTCAATATGAATTTGTTTGCCAAAGAATTTTTCCAGATCCTGACGTGCCTGAATACCTACTTTTTTAATAGCAGCACCTTTATGTCCGATGATGATTCCTTTCTGCGTTTCGCGTTCTACCATGATAACGGCTCTGATCCGGATAATATCATCGTCTTCCAGGAATTCTTCCGTTTCAATTTCCACCGCATACGGAATTTCCTTTTCGTAGTTTAAAAGGATTTTTTCACGGATGGTTTCATTTACGAAGAAACGTTCCGGTTTGTCTGTCAGCGCATCTTTTGGATAATATGCCGGCGATTCCGGCAGTAATTCCAGTATTCTGTCGAAAACCGTACTTACATTAAAGTTCTCCAATGCCGATATCGGGAAGATCTCTGCGTTAGGCACTTTTTCTTTCCAAAGGTTTACCTGCTCTTCCAATTGTTCCTGATTGGATTTGTCAATTTTATTCAACAACAGCAATACCGGAATTTTGGCATGGATGATTTTATTAAAGAAGGCTTCATCTTTTAATTCCTTCTCTCCTATTTCTACCATATAGATCAGCACATCGGCATCTTCGAAAGCAGACTTTACAAAATCCATCATAGACGATTGCAATTCGTAAGCGGGTTTGATGATTCCGGGTGTATCTGAAAACAATACCTGGAAATCGTCTCCGTTTACGATCCCTAATATTCTGTGACGGGTTGTTTGAGCTTTGGAAGTTATAATCGAAAGGCGTTCTCCAACAAAGGCATTCATTAATGTTGATTTTCCAACATTTGGATTACCGATGATGTTAACAAAACCTGCTTTGTGTGACATAGTAAAAAATTTAGCCTACAAAGGTAGGGATATCAAGCGAATAAGAATAAATATTTTATTTTTTTCGAAAAATACTTGTTATTCCAACTATTCGTCGTAGTTTTGCACTCGAAACATCGCGGGATAGAGCAGTAGGCAGCTCGTCGGGCTCATAACCCGAAGGTCACAGGTTCGAGTCCTGTTCCCGCTACTAAGTAGACATACTGAAAATACAAAACGCACATCGCGGGATAGAGCAGTAGGCAGCTCGTCGGGCTCATAACCCGAAGGTCACAGGTTCGAGTCCTGTTCCCGCTACTAAGTTACAGACTGAAAATTACAAACGCACATCGCGGGATAGAGCAGTAGGCAGCTCGTCGGGCTCATAACCCGAAGGTCACAGGTTCGAGTCCTGTTCCCGCTACTAAAAAAAGCCCCTTCATTTTGTTGGGGCTTTTTTTTATGCTAACTCTTCAGAAAAATAATGAAATTTTATTTTTTAATTTTCTATGATTTTTAAGTTTTGTGACTTTTATTTATTTTAGTTAATAAACATGACTCTTGTCATATGTATCTAACCAAAAACAGACATATATGTATGATGTTATCACACCTATTAACAAGTTATGGGCAACCTTTAAACAACTTCACATGAAAAAAATTGCAATTTCATTTCTTATTGTTTTTTTAATAAGTTGTAAAAAGGAAAATCCTGTAGAAAAATCACAACCGAAAGCCAACGGAAATTTACCGGAAAGAAATACAGAAAGTAAGCCGAAAAGAATTGGCGATTATATGTCCGACAATAAAGATTATTTTTGGGCAGCCAAACAACGTGACACGGCAAAATATTGGGTAAGGGTTGTTTTCCAAAAAGAATTCGCCGTTTATCAATTTCATGGTCAGTGTTTGTATTGGTTTTTCACAAATCATTATCACACAGGAACTGACAAAATAGAACTTCTTTGGACTTATAAAACAGATTGTTTACTTGACATGAAGTTTTTGAGAAACTCAAACGGCGTGAAAAAATATCCGAAAAATGGCGACAGTTTTTGTGAGTATAGTTTGGTGAATGATTCTGTTATCAAAGTGAATTACAAGTTTTCGGAATGGGTGAAGAAAATAAACGAAACTGAGAAAGATTCAATCTTCCCGCATTACTTATATCTTGAGAGCAAAGACAGCCCATAACAGAGGTTTCGCGCAATAGCTATTAAATGCTGCGCCGAAAACCTAACGGTTTTCTGAAATTTTTCATCACGCAGAATATTTTTCTTAAATTTACCGCTACAGCGCAAAGCCGCCGAACGTTAGCAGTAACTTTCCAACATAGAAATATGAGATTAACAAAAATCTCCTTTACCTCCTCAGATTAACCCATTATTTCATTACCATTCCAACCGTTAGGACTGCCCTCTTGTTTCCAGGTATAGCGATACTGTTTTTTGATTTGGCAGCAATGGAAATGAATGGACAAATCGCCACCGCTTTCTTATATTAAAATTCATTACCTTTAATATACTGAAATAAAAAGGTTATGGAAACAAGGTTTATATGGGCAAATTTAGTCTCCGGTGATTTGGCGAAAACCGCTGCTTTTTATTCCGCTCTTGGTTTTAAACGAAATGACCATGGCGACAATCAAGAATTGGTCAGTTTTGTTTTCGGACAGAATAATTTTATTATCAATTTCTTTACCGGGCAACGTTTATCACAACAAATGAATGGCGGTCTTTCAATTCCAAAAAATGCAAATGAAATCATATTTTCTTTATCTGCTAACAGTAAAGAAGAAGTTGAGCAATGGGTTGAAAAAGTCAGGTCTGCCAATGGTACCCTATTTTCCGAACCCCAAAATTTTGAACAGGGTTACACCTTTGGTTTTGCCGACCCGGATAATCACAAATTCAATGTTCTATATTGGCCGGGAATGTAAAACCGGCCTGCTTTTGTAAACCGCATCAAACATCTAACAAATAAAAAAACAAGTTATGCTACGAGTTTATATCCCAATTATTTTTTTCGCCGTTTTTATCGGTTGGATTTTATACCGACTGTTGGTAAAAAAAGACTTAAAACAGAATCTAACCACTTTGTATATCGGGTTAGCTTTTACAGTAATCTGGATCCTGATTTATTATTTCCTGCTTAAATAGCGGTAAAATCATTACCGGAATTAACACGGGTTGTTTTAAAATTAAAACGGCTACCTTCCTTCTGAAACTGTTTTAACTGCCCTTCCCCGTTATGCCATCCCCTATTTTCCAGTCATATTTTTTTGACTAATTGACTGGCTTTTCATTTATACCGAACTTTGCTGTTCATCTTATCAATCAACATCCGGATAGTTTATACCGAAAAGCAGTCCCAATCAATAGCTACATGAAACCTTTTTTAATCTTAATAATCCTGCTTGCCAACTTTGGTTGTCAGTCACAAACCAATAAAAAAATGAACGAAAACAACAACAGTAATCCGCTTTTGTGTAATCCGGAAACCGGTGTTTGTGAAATACCCAGCAGCACACAACAGCAGCACAATGGTTATGCACCGGAGCAGCAAAAACCGGTAAAAATCATTTATTTCACGGATCCTATCTGTTCTTCCTGCTGGGGTATTGAGCCGCAATTGAGAAAACTCAAACTGGAATACGGAAACAATATTGAAATCGAATACCGGATGGGCGGTCTTTTGCCCGACTGGAACTATAACAGCGGCGGTATCAGCAAACCATCGGATGTAGCGCATCACTGGGATGAAGTCAGCGCGTATTATGACATGCCGATTGACGGAAATGTATGGCTGGAAGATCCGCTAAACTCTTCTTATCCGCCGTCTATTGCTTTTAAGGCAGCCCAAATGCAGGATGAACAGAAAGCTGTTGCCTTCATGAGAAAAATCAGGGAAATGGTCTTTCTGGAAAAGAAAAACATCACAAAATGGGAACACATCAGCAAAGCTGCTACCGAAACCGGATTGAACACCGTACAGCTCAAAACAGACTATGAAAACAAAGCAAAAGAACTGTTTCAGGCAGATCTGGAACTGGCCAGACGACTTGGCGTCAGAGGATTTCCGACCTTGTTTTTTATGGACAGCTCAAACAATCCGCAAACGGTATACGGTTTTAAGCCCTATACAGCATTTGAAGCCGCAGTACTGAAAGCTTTTCCAAAGGCAGCGAAAATGAATTATGATACTACCTGGACCGGTTTATTCGGCAAATACCCCACACTGACAACCCGGGAATTTTCGGAACTGTCCGGATCATCAAAAACAGAAAGCGAAACGCTATTGCAAAAGCTGACTAATGAAGGGACGTTAAATAAGATCGTCACTAAAAACGGAAATCTCTGGATAATCAATAATACCAATCGCTAAAAAAAATTCCCCGTTAAGATATTCAGCATACCGGACGCACCACATTCAGAACCGGATTATCCACTAAATACCAACAATTTAACAGGTTTCCTAAAAACTATTTTCAGCAACCGATAATTATAGTATCTTTGCGCACTATTATAAAAGCCATTCCAATAACGAATGGTTTTTTATTTTGTCACTTATGAACATGAAAAAAATTGTTGAGTACAGAAAGTTACTTGACGTTACCAAAACCGCTACGCTAAAAGAGCTGAAAACCATTTACCGAAACAGCATGAAAGACTGTCATCCTGATAAATTCAGTAATGATGAAGAACTGGCTGCTGCCGAAGAAAGAAGTAAAGAAATTATTGCGGCCTATCATTTTCTGGTAAGTATTGCTCCGGAAACACAGGAAAAAGACAAACCGGAATATATTAAAACAACCAGCACTTCAAACATTTTAGAGTTCTATATGGACAACAGTGTTTTGTACATTAACTTTTTAGACGGAAGTCAGTTTGAATATTTTGGTGTTCCGAAAGCGACCTATATCAAAATGATTAATGCCGAATCGCCAAGCCGTTTTGCCAGAAGACATATCTATAATGAGTTTTTATACAGAAGCGCCAGCAAATTAGTGGCTGCAGAATAACCTATAAAAAAAACCTCCACAACTGTTGGAGGTTTTTTTATATTATTTACTGATCCTATCAGCTGATTCTCTGCAATTCCGGATTGACAATTTGTTTGATCTTCCCTACTCCCACAATCACGGCTCCTTCACAAAATTCAAATTCCATTCCTTCCGTCAGTGCGTTTTTAAAAAAGTCGACAGCCACTACCTTAATAGCTGCATCTACCCTTTCGCCCGGAAAAACCAATTCTTTATTGATAAAATACTGCGCACCGGAAGTCTGTTTTTCTGCAAAATCAAATTTAACCTGCGGCCTGTATCCCGATGCTGCTGCAGTTGTCCGGTCTCCATGCTCGGTTGTCCGGTATTTTAATACTGCGATAAAATCTACTTTACTGGTATCCGCTGCTGATTCCAAACTATCAAATATTGTTATATCCATATTGCTATCCGGGGTGTTTTACGTTATATCCTATTGTTTTTTAATTGTTTATATTTTCAAATATCGCAAATCTGATGTATTTCCATCACATTATGACGCTTTTTTTTCAATTTCATTAAAATCAATCAGATAGATAACGGTAAAATCGCGATAACATTGCAGGAAACCTGTTATTTAAAATTGTTCTCACAAAAACGAAGGGTTTTAAAAAAAAAGATACCCGATTCCTGCTTTTTACGGCATTGAATCGGGTTGTCATCGTAGTAATACTTATCGCAAATTTACCGCTACCACGCTTCCATCTTTTTCGACTTCTATAAACTTTTCCATTCGCTCATGCTGATCTTTGTAATAGGTCTTATTTCTGTAATAATTAATATTCCCATACGGCGTATAACCCGTTCCGGTATATTCCTGACCGTTCCGCGCAAATGTTGCCGACATCATTGCCTGCAGGAAATATTTACCCGGTTTCATTTTTTCAAAAACAAAACGTCCGTATTCATCTGTTTTAGCATCAATACGGTAGCGAAATGCCGCATCAGACATATACACATACGTTTTTTTGTTTTCCTTTGATTTCCGCATTTCATACCAGGCCTCAAAATAAGGGGTTACCGGGAAAAGCGACACCGTCAGATTAGTTCCGTATACTTTCCCGCCCATCAGCGGTTTAATCCCATAAGCACCTTTTTGCCTGGTAAACAACACGCCTTTAATTGTCGCCTTGCCATAACCAATTGCTTTTTTAGCCTGGATACTGTCAAAAACAGCTTCCGGATATAAGGTTGTGATCTTATTTTTATTGGCTTTCCGGTCGGCCTCTTTTACAGCACTACAGGACCATCCCAAAACCAGCAGGGTGATTAATAACAGGGCATTAATTTTTTTCATGCTCAATATTTTAGCAACCACTTTCTCTTTGGTTTTAATGTGATGTTGTTGAAGACAATGCTTCTCCTGTTGATACGTTTTCTTTTACCACAGTTCCGTTTACAATAATCTGTACCGTAAGCGTTCCGGTTTGTCCGGATGTCACAACATGTCCGTTTGCTCCAAATGTAACTGCCGGAACAGAGGAAGGCATGTTTATTTCAGGACTTTCCCATGTGGTGGCGTTTACAGCAGAATTTAACTGCGGATCACCCTGTGCGTTCGTATGAATTACCGTTGAAATTAAGGCGTTATCAGACGTAAATGCTTTGTATTTTACGACCCTGTTGCCTCCCGTTGTTGCAGCCGGTCCGTCGTCGCTGCCTCCACAGGAAGTTACCGAAAGACCTAACGCTAACACGAATACCAATGTTGAAAATATTTTCTTTTTCATAATTTACAGTTATAAATGGTTTAACAATCTTTTACTTAACAAAAGTAGCGGCTTGTCAAAAGTGTCACAATCGCAGAAAACGAGTAATTTTTTCTACTGGTTTTCCGGTATTTTTAAATAGCTGCTTATAAATTCCCCTGTTTTTTTGTAATCTTTGACTGGAAATCCATTTTTCAAAAGTGCTGCCCACAGGAAATTTGTATTTTGTTACCCCTTAATTTTTTATCATGAGCCGGATTGTTTCTCTCAAAAAAATAATATTCTTTATTGGTCTCTGGTTGTATTTTTCATCGCCGTTAGGAGCCCAGCAGCTATTACCTGTAAATGAAAAAACGTATGCCGACAGCCTTTCCCATATTATACAGTCCAAAACAACCGACAGCATCCGGGCAAATGCCAATCTTTTACTTTCCGATTACTGGCGCGCAAAAGACACCCTTAAAAGCAAATCTTACCTCACAGCGGGAAAACGCCTGTCGGCTAAATATCCTGTACTCAAAGCAGCAGCTTATTTTTACGAAGGCCAGTATTACAGCAGCCTGAATCCGGAAAAAGCCAAACTGTTATTACAAAAAGCTACAAAGGCCTTAGCTGTTTTTAAAGTCCCTTTCAGTAAAGAAATCGAGGCTGCCGCCTGGTATAACTATGCTATTGCAGTCCGGAATGAAAAAGGCGACAGCTTTTTGATCAAGACATTACTCGAAAAATCCATTCCGTTAGCTACCCAATCCGGGAAACCGGAAAAAACAGCACATTATTATTCGCAGCTGGGAACGCTCCTCATGTATAATGCCCAGTTTGACAAGGCGGAAATCTATTTTAACAAAACCATCGGATTATTGGCAACCCAACATCCGAAATCGACCGTATTAATGCTTGCCTATTTGGGTGCCGCCAGCAACTATATCTACAAAGCCAACACTGATGAAGCGAAAATAATGCTGGACAAAGCCAAAAAGATACTGGAGCCTTATCCGGAATCGTCCCATTATCCGAACTACTACTATACAGAAGGGCTGTATTACACTGCCAAAACATATTACAACAGCGCACTGAAAAGTCTGGACAACGGTATCCGGCTTGCAATAAACAACAACCAGAAAGTGCTGTTACAAATGCTTATTTTCAGAAAGTATAACATTTATCTGGAGCAGAAAGAGTTTAAGAATGCCAAGCAGTTACTCCTTTCCGTATTAAAAGAAGGAACTCTGGCTGCCGATGTGAACAATCGCAAAATGTTTTATACCCAGCTGGCAACCGTTAATGAGTACCTCAATGATATGGGCGAAGCTTATCTGTGGCAAAAAAAATACAGCAAATTAAGCGACAGTCTTAACGAAAGCAACCTGAAAGAGCGAATTAACGAAATGGAAATCCGCTTCCACAACGCCGAGAACCAAAAGAAGATTACGGCTTTGGAAACAGAAAAAAAACAGGTGGCCCTGTCTGCCAAAAACCATCGTTTGTTTAGCTGGTTACTGGCTGCCATTTCCCTGTTCTTCCTGGTCATTGCAATGCTTTCGTTTGCTTTTTACAAAAATCAGAAAAGACTTTCCCGACAAAAAGAGATCAACCATTTACAGCAGCTAAAAGAACTGAAGCAGCAACAGTTGCTCTCCAATACAGAAGCCATGCTGGAAGGCGAAGAACGGGAGCGCCGCCGGCTGGCCAGTGATTTACATGATGGTCTGGGCGGTATGCTGGCCGGAGTCAAAATCAAATTGTCCGGTGCAACTGCTCACAAAGACCGCACACCCGATCCGGATGAACTGAATAAAATTACCGGACAGCTCGACAATGCCGTTACCGAGCTTCGCCGCATTGCCCGCAACATGATGCCGGAAACACTACTGCGCTTTGGTTTGCAAACCGCATTAAAAGACCTTTGCGAATCCCTGCAAACCAGCTCCTGCACTATTAATTATGAAGCCTTTAATATCGACAGCAATATGACGCTTTCTACCCAGGTTATTATTTACCGGATTGTACAGGAAGCGTTGTCGAATGCTATCCGCCATTCGGAAGCCAATGTTATCCTGGTACAATGCAGCCAGAACGGCAACCTGTTTTTTATTACCGTGGAAGACAACGGAAAAGGGTTTGACAGCAGCATACTGGAACATAAAAAGGGCATCGGAATTACCAATATTGAAAACCGTATCAAATATCTTAGCGGAAAAATGGAGATCAATACCGCTCCAAACGAAGGAACCGCAATAAATGTAGAACTATATGTCTGAACCCGCTAAAATAATACTCGCCATTGTTGACGACCATCCTATCGTTATTGAAGGGTTAAAAACACTACTCAAAGGAGAAAAAAATATCACCGCTGTAAGCTTTACCAACGGAGCGTCTTTTCTTGACTTTTTACAAAGCAATAAGGTCGATATTGTTTTACTTGATATTATGCTTCCGGATTATCACGGTATTGAGCTGTGTAAAATAATAAAGAAAGCGGCTCCCGAAACGGTAATACTTGGATTGAGCAACCAGTCCGAACGCAGCATTATGATGCAGTTGCTTCAAAACGGTGCCGGCGGTTACCTGCTTAAAAATGCCGATGCCGGCGAATTGCTGGATTGTATTGCTGAAGCGCTGGAAGGCAAACTGACCTTTAGCAAGGAAGCCAAAGAAATCATGCTGAAACCTTCCCAAAACGAATGGAAGGCCATTCCGACACTTACTAAAAGGGAAAAACAGATTCTGGAAAAAATTGCAAACGGCGAAACCACCGCCACCATTGCCGAAGCACTCTTTGTGAGCCCGCTAACGGTAGAAACACACCGCAGAAACCTGTTGCAGAAATTTGGCGCTAAAAATGTAGCAGAACTCATTAAAATGGCTGTGGAGTACAAGCTGCTCTAAAAGCCGCTTTTGTTTGAACAAGGCAAGAATTAAACGCATTCCTGTCCAGTATTATTTCAGTTGCCGGTAATATTCTTTTTCCGCGATATCAAAATGTTCGGTGGCATACCGCAACATCGTTCTGGGCATGGCCGCCGCATGTACGTCTAAAAAGCGTTTCAGCCGGGTTTTATCGGTTTTTCCGGCCTGCCGGAGCCATCCGCCCACCGCTTTATGAATAAGGTCTTCCCGGTCGTTAACCAGAATAGCGGCAATGGCAAAAGTATCGTCTGGCTGTTTATTTCTTAAAAAGTAAGCGGTGCTCACTATTGCCGTACGCCTTGCCCACCTATCGTCCGACTGTGCTAATTCGTATAGAATATCCCTTGGTTTATCCTCAAGATAGCGCCCGATTACATACTGGCAGCTCACATCTACCAGATCCCAGTTATTGATCCGGTCCAAGCGGCGTAAATACAATTCAAACATCGCCTTTCTTTCCGGTTCGGTTGTTTTTTTACTCCGTCCCTTTTTATCCATAATGCTCAATGCTCCTGCCCGGATTTCATGTATCGGGCTGTCCAGCAACAGCTCCACCTCGTCCAGCGGCATAGTCATAAAGGCCGCTGCAATTTTAAAGAGTTCTCCCATGCGTATGCCCATAAAAACATCACCGGCACCATATTCTCCTTCTCCGGTTTTAAAATACCGCTGTAATTTTTCTTTTTCCACATCCGACTGGTGAAGTTGTAACGCGGTTATAAAGTCTGCTGCTGTCTGGTTTTGCATCGCTTTGTAGTATCGCTTTCAAATATATAAAAACTACAGCCCCGATTATCCTTTGCTACCCAATAAAAAAGAGTGCCTTCCGACACTCTTTTCTAATCATGCTGAGGTACCCCGCCCGCCTGAACTAACTCCCCAATTAGCCAGACAATAATAAACACCACCCTTAAGTTGAGAAAGACCCTCACTGTTTGTATCTATCTTTATCCGTAAGGTACCTCATAACATACTAAAACCAATAAATTGGCCATGTCACTTTTCAGAACCACATTCCGAAAAATCCAAATGAAAAAAAACTATGAGCATTTTCAAATTTTTCAGTTGATAGCTCCTTTAATTCCTTAACAAATCAAGGAGCATCAACATTAACAAAAAATTACCTTATGTAAGGAAAACAGGAAAACCATACTACTTTTCACTTAACGCAATTAACCTGTTTTCACTTGAAGAACGATTCAAAGTAAAAGCAAAATGGACTAATTTGGATACCTGTCCGGTACGCATTTATACGCAATACCCTTAAAAAAACACAATTGATTATTTATCAAACATATACAAAACGAACATTTCTCAGATTTGCGTGTCCGCGTATGGATTTGCGTGTTTTTGCGTATTGGAATTGCTGCTTTTCAGGTATTTCTTAAAAAGCAAATCCGCAATAGCATTACACAAAATCAACACTATAGTCAAAAAAAGAAGCATTATTTATCAAAACACAAATAGCATTGTTAATTTTTTTAACTTTGACTAACCAAAAAACAAAAAACATGGAAATTAATTTTTTAGCATTAGTCTTAGCGGCACTATCCACACTTGTTGTTGGATTTATCTGGTACAACCCTAAAGTATTTGGTACGATATGGATGAAAGAGGCCGGAATGACCGAAGAGAAGATGAAAGGAGCCAATATGTTTGTTATTTTCGGAATGGCAATTGTATATGCTTTCTTTATTTCTTTTATTTTACAAATCCTTACAATTCATCAGTATGGCGCACTGGGAATGGTTGGTGGAGACCCCAGCCTTGCCAAACCTTCTTACCATGCTTTTATGGCCGATTACGGGGATGCTTTCCGTACTTTTAAACACGGCATGCTGCACGGTTTTATTTCCGGACTGTTTTTTGCACTTCCGGTTGTCGGAACCGGTGCCTTATTTGAAAGACGCTCGTGGCGCTACACGTTAATTGCCGGAGGTTTTTGGGTAATTAGCTGTATGATTATGGGTGGTATTGTTTGTGCTATGAAATAGAAAATTTTGTTTTAACATTTATTTTAATACTAATCGCTCTACATTTGTGGAGCGATTCTTTCTTTTGTGAATACAGACACTACGTACAAAATTTATCCGGCTGTTTCAGAAGTCCCAACAAACTGGGATACTATTGCCCATTCCAATATATTTCTTTCTACTGCTTATTTAAAAGCACTGGAAAAATCGGCTCCGGCAAATATGATCTGCCATTATATCGGTTTGTTTCAGAATCAAGAACTGGTAGGTATTGCGCTTTCCCAGTTTTTAGATCTCAATAAGGTAGGTTCATTCGGAGAAAGGGATAACTGCCTGAAAACTTCCGTCCGGAATTTTGTTTTTAAAAATTTCAGCTCACATGTATTGTTCATTGGCAACAATATGCTCACCGGGCAGAATGCCTACGCTTTGCTTGATACAATTAGCAATACAGACGCTGTTGCACTGCTCTTCCAGGCATCGGAAGCACTGAAAGAGATCTTCCGCAAAAAGCGCTTAAAAATTCACTTAACGGTTTTTAAAGATTTCTCCGAAACGGAAACGGAATATTTTAAGACCCCGGATTTCGCTTCTTTTTATCGTTTTACGACCCAGCCGAATATGGTTTTTGATATTCCGGAATCCTGGCAGCATGAAACCGATTATATCCAGGCGCTGACAAAAAAATACCGGGACCAGTACAAACGATCTCACAAAAAGGCGGAAGCAATCCAAAAAAAGAAATTTTCACTGGACGATATTCAGGCTCATAATCCGGTTATTAACCGCCTGTATGAAAATGTGGCCAAAAATGCTCCTTTTAATACGTTCTTTCTGGCTGACAATCATTTTTATAAGCTGAAAAAACTACTCAAAGATCAATTCCTGTTTTACGGTTATTTCCTTGACGACAAGCTGATCGGTTTTAATACGCTGATTAAAAACGGAACTGCAATAGACACCTATTTCCTGGGTTATGACGAAGAGCATCAACGGGAAAAAATGCTGTATCTGAACATGCTTTATGATATGGTAGCCTATTCCATTAACAAAGGGTTCTCAAAAATCGTTTTTGCGCGGACTGCCCTGGAGATCAAAAGTTCCATTGGTGCCAAACCTCAGGAAATGTATGGCTATATCAGGCACAGCAATCCTTTGGTAAACCGCCATATCGCCCGTCTTTTCAAATCGCTGGAGCCGGAAACCCTCTGGCAGGAACGAAATCCTTTTAAATAAAAAAAGAGGCTGTTTGCACAACCTCTTCTGTTTTTTTTAAGAGTTCACTTCTATTTCCTCCTGTACTTTTTCCCATTCTTCCAGGAACTGGTCCAGATCTTTTTTCTTTTTCTCATAGGCTGCGAAAAAGGAAGCATCCTGCATTAATTTTTCATAATTATCCGCCAGTGCCTTATCATCTTTCTGGATTTCTTTTTCCAGCTGCTGAATCTGGCTTTCAATTTTACTCAGCTTATTCTGCAGGCTTTTATTCTTTTTCTGTTCTTCGTAAGACAGTGCTTTATTTTCTTTCTGAACCGTTTCCTTTACCACATCTTTCTTCTCCACTTCCCGCATGTTCTGTACATTGCGCTGTTCCAGGAAGAAGTTGATATCGCCTAAATATTCGCGGATCTTCTGGTCTTTAAATTCATAAACAATGTTAGACATTCCCTGCAGGAAGTCACGGTCGTGCGATACCAATAACAGGGTTCCTTCAAATTTCTGTAAAGCGGCTTTCAGTACATTCTTGGATTTAATATCCAGGTGATTCGTAGGCTCATCCATTACCAGCACATTAATAGGCTGTAACAGTAATTTACAAAGTGCCAAACGGTTTCTTTCTCCTCCGGAAAGTACTTTTACCTTTTTCTCCACATCATCGCCTCTAAACAGGAAAGCTCCCAGCATGTCACGCACTTTGGAACGGTTGGAATCTGTTGCCGCTTCCGTCATGGTATCCAATAAGGTTTTTTCACCATCTAAATACTCTGCCTGATTTTGCGCGAAATACCCCAACTGAACATTATGCCCCAATTTGATGGTTCCGTCATATTCAAATTCATTTACGATGGCTTTGATAAAAGTGGATTTCCCTTGTCCGTTCTGACCAACAAAGGCAATTTTACTGCCCCGTTCTACCAATAGCGATATTTCTTTTAAGATGGTTTTCTCACCGTAACTTTTCGTAACATGTTCCGCTTCAATCACTACTCTGCCCGGTATCATCGAAACCGGAAAGGAAATGCTCATTACAGAGTTATCGTCCTCATCCACTTCGATACGTTCCACTTTATCCAATTTCTTGATTAAAGACTGCGCCATCGAAGCTTTGGAAGCTTTGGCACGGAATTTCTCGATCAGTTTTTCGGTTTCCTCTATTTTTTTAGCCTGGTTTTTTTGTGTAGCCAATTGTTTCTCGCGGATTTCCTGACGTAAAACCAGGTATTCCGTATATGGCTTATTAAAATCGTAGGCTTTTCCTAACGAAATCTCAATGGTTCTGTTCGTTACGTTATCCAAAAACATTTTATCGTGGGAAACGATCACCACTACTCCCGGAAAGCTTCGTAAAAAGTTTTCCAGCCAGATGATACTTTCAATATCCAGGTGATTCGTTGGCTCATCCAGCAATAAGATATCGTTTGTTTGCAATAACAGCTTCGCCAGTTCGATACGCATTCTCCAGCCTCCGGAAAAAGTATCCGTCAGCTTGTCAAAATCCTCCCGTTTGAACCCCAGTCCTAACAGGATTTTTTCTGTATCGCCAATATAGTTATACCCTCCCAATATTTCATAATGGTGGGTAACATCGCTTAATTGTTCTATTAATTCCGAATATTCCGCGCTTTCATAATCGGTTCGCGTTGCCAGCTGATGGTTGATTTCTTCCATCTTGAATTCGGCATGCTTGATCTCTTCAAAAGCCTGATACGCTTCATCCAGAACCGTTCTTCCTTTTACAAAATCGATATCCTGTTTTAAGAATCCTATTTTTACTTCTTTCTCAGTAGCAATGCTACCGGAATCCGGCGCCAGCTCCCGAGAGAGAATTTTTAGCATCGTTGATTTACCGGCTCCGTTTTTTCCAACAAGTCCTACTCTGTCCCCCGCTCCCAATCGGAAAGTTACTTCTTCAAATAAATAAGTACCCCCAAAAGAAACTGATAAATTGTGTATATTTAGCATAATTTTATTACAAATGTTACAAAGGTAATTTTTTAAAAGATGTACCTTTACTAAAATTTATGCAAATGTTAAAAAAAGGATCCAAACTCAATAGTATTTTAACAGGAAGTTGTCCTAAATGCCAGGAAGAAAGCATGTATGTGGATAAAAACCCGTATAAATTGAGCAGCGTATTTAAAATGCATGATAAATGCAGCCACTGCGGCACCTATTATAAAATAGAGCCCTCATTTTTTTACGGAGCCATGTATGTGAGCTATGGAGTGGGTATTGCTTTTGGAGTGGCCGCTTTTGTGATCACCTATCTTTTTTTAGGTCTGAGCCTGAAAACGGCATTTATAGCAATCATTGCTACTTTAATTGTTTTTATGCCTGTCATTATGCGGTTGTCCCGGAATATCTGGATTAACTTTTTTGTGCATTATGACAAAGATTGGAAAAACAACATCCATTCATAATATTTTAGGAATCCAGACGGATTCCTAATTTTTTATAGCAGCGTTTAATATCGATCTGCGCATCCAAAGGGATGTTGTTTTCGATAGCATCATATAAGGATTTTGCCAAAACAGGCCCCAGCATCACGCCACGTGTGCCCAGGCCATTCAGGATATGAATATTGTTATGAATATGATGAGTACCCACTAACGGACGCCGGTCTTTTACCGTAGGACGAACACCGGCAAAATGTTCTACAATCTCAAAATCGCAGTCAATCAGTTCTTTCAGATTATCCAGTAATTCCTGCTTACCGGCTTCTGTAGGCAAATCGGTTTTATCCTCCCAATTGTAGGTGGCGCCCACTTTAAAAAGATCATTCCCTACAGGCAGGATAAAAATACTGGATTTTAAAACCACGTCAAGGTTTAAATCCGGTGCTTTAATGAGCAGTAGTTCTCCTTTGGTTCCATCCAATGGCAGCTGTTTGAAAAACGGATTATGAACCAATCCGAAGCCATCAGCAAAAATGATATGTTTTGCTTTCAGACCGCTATAGGAAACACCTTCTTCCAGGAATTCAATTCGGGAATAGTCGAAACGTTCTTTCCGCACCCAATTGTTCCGGTTTAAAAACTCCAGGTAGGAATCCAATAGTACTTTGGTATCGACATAACCGGTCATTAACACTTCCCCAAAACCGAATTGAGAGGTAATGGACTGGTATTCCCGATGTATTATTGTTGTGGAAAGAAATGGTGCCAGATTTGGCTTATCGGCAGCCTGGAACCAGTTGTTCTGTTCTTCAATGGAAGCAAACTTCCTGTAGATCGGAATCCTAAAGTCAAATTTAGCCGCTATTTTATCTTCTATAGCCGCATAAAAAGGCAATCCGTAATCCAATTGCTGTTTAGCATTCCAAACCTCACTAAATCGCTTTAAAATAACCGGGTTATACAAGCCTCCGGCCACCCGTGAAGAGGAAGAAGAGTTATCTTCAAAAACCATAATGGTTTTACCCTGCTGCAAGGCGGTTTCTGCAAAACAAATTCCGGCTATACCGGAGCCAACAATCAAATAATCTACCATAGTACAAAAATAAAAAACTCTTACCCAGGAAGGTAAGAGTTTTTCATAAAATTGGAGAAATTATTTTTTAGTAATTCCACATATCTTGTTCAAAGTTGCGGATTTTTTCTTTTACACGCTCAGATTCCAATAACTGCATTTGAGCATTTTCTTTTACATATTCTTCAATTTGTCTATCGCCGTAAACATTTTCTTCTCTGTAGATTACTCCACTAAAGCGTCTTGAGTTTAACAGGTGATCAAACGTAATCGGCATTGCTGAGTTTTTATCATTGAAGGCCTTGTTTGCATGTAACACATCTCTTGCAGACGGGAAGTAAACCCAGAATAATTCGATGTATTCTTTCTCCTCTTTGTCCATCGTATAAACATCCGGTACAATAGGACAGATTCCTAACATTCTGTATTTTAATTCACCTTGACGGGTATCAAAATACCAATAACCTACAATTTTATAATCAGAAACGTCACTTGGTCTGATTTCGGTTTTGTTGATATACTCTTCCGAAATTTTCGCTCCTGCTTTTTTCTGTTTTGCGGTAAAGGTGTTGTATTGCTCTTTACCGGCATCAGTAGTGTCAATTCTAAACAGGGAAGCTTCGATATCTTTTAATGATTTTTTAGTTGTAAAATAACTATCATCATAGATTTCAGTAAGCTTGTTGTTTTTAATTCCGTCAACCAAAACCTCATAAAGCGGTTTTCTGTCCGGTCCTAAATTTCCATCTACAGGATAATATAAAGGAAAATTAACTCTTTCATCAAGGTCAACAATTTCCCAGATTTTCTTCCCCATTAAAACATCACGATCATCAACATAACCATAAGGTAACGGCTTGTCATTATCAGCGTTTAATTGTGCTGCGGTTTTTTTACCGATATCAGCCGGGGTTTTTGCATTCAAAAGATTAGACTGTGCATAAGTTGCAATAGAACTAAAAGTAAATGCAATTACTAATGAAAAATTTCTCCAATTCATTTTTTATTCTTTATAAACTATTAAAGTAATTATAAACTCAAACTTGGTCGTTTTTATTGTACTTCAAATGTACAAGGTGCAACTCTTTTTGGCATTTGATCTAATCCAACGAATTTAGCTTTGATCTCAGAGATAACTACGATATCACCTCTACCAGCTTTAGCAATAGCAGCTTTAGCTCTTGCATCCATTTTGTTACCTGATACTACAATTGTAGGCTGACCTGGCACTTTAATGTTAAATTGTGTTACGTTAACAGAAACCGGGAAATCGAAATCTTCTAATTCAGCAGAGATTGTACAAACCTCTAAGTTCGATTTAGCTCCTTTAGCAGCAACCTCACCACGGATTTTTCCAGTTGGAGCAGGTAAACCTTTGATTCTGAAAACTTCTTTACTACTGAAAGATTTTCCATCAGGCATAGTAGCGCTAACATTAATGGTTACATCGCTTCCAGCTCCTGGTGTAAGGTTATATTGACCTGGTTTTCCAGTAGATGCCATTCCAGGTGCAGATGCTTTAACTTTATCAGAAGAGATACCTGGTACAGAAACCGAAATAGGGTTCGATACACCACGGTAAACAACTTTCATTTTGTCAGCAGATACAATTGCCTGGTTTGGTTTTGGAACTACAACGTAGTTTCCTGCAATTTCGATTTCAACTGGTTTGTTGTCTTCCATGAAAGTAAACTTACCTTTGATATCTTTTTCACCAACGCTACCAGCAGCCATTTTGAAAATAGCAGAACCATTTTCGATAGATGTTGAAGCACCGTTTACAGAAACTGCTTTTGGAACTGTAGACTCGTCATAACGACCTAATACTACACGTCCTGTAACTTGCTCTCCCTGGAAGAAAGCTGATTTATCCATCATTACGAAAGCTTTATAGTTTTTCATAGATGCAGCTGCCATTGCAGTGTTACCCATGAAAGCATTATATAAATCTGCTTCAACATTTTTAACATCATTTTGCATGGCTGTTAATTTTGTCAATGAAGCGATAGATGGGAATCCTTTATAATGATAATCTAAGAATTTTTTAGTAATCCCTTCGCTATCTTTAACATCAGCAGTGCTGAATTTAGAGTCAATCTCACCAACAATAGCCTTATATTTAGCATCATTTCCAAGTACTGCTTTCATATCAGCTTTATACTTTTCAATGGTGTTGATAATTTCTTTACCTTTTGCAGAATATCCATCACCGGCAAACCAAGATTGATCAATAGCATCACCTTTATCCATTGCTTCATAAGGTAATTTTCCCTGCTCAGTTTTTTCAACTCCTGCAACTAAATCAGTTTTAAGCTTCCCAATATAATCATAAAAATTCTTACTTATGACAGCTACCTGATCAGCCATTTTTTTTGCAGCGCCGAATTGAGACGGGTTATCAGCTGCTTTAGTGCCAAGTGCACTTAAAATTTGCGAATTTGTTTCTACTGCAGCAGAATTAGCTGTTTCGAATTTCTCGTTCATCAAACCAAAAGCTGATAGAACTTCTTTTGACATGTTTAATGCCAACATTGCGATGAAAACCAAGTACATCAGGTTAATCATCTTCTGTCTAGGGGTTAATTTTCCTCCTGCCATTTCTTCTAATTAGTTTTTAATAGATTAATAAATGCAACTAATTAGTTTCTGTTGCTCATTGCAGAAAGCATTCCGCCATACACATTATTTAATGAAGATAGGTTTGCAGTCAATGATTGCATCTGATCTTTTAATTTCAAGTTGTTTTCAGCAACTTCTTTATTAATTTCAGCATTACGGGTAGCGCTTTCTAACTGAACTTTATACATACTGTTTAAAGATTCCATTTGAGCAGCTGCCATTGACATTTCTTCAGCATATTTTTTAGTAGAAGCAACTGAATCAACTGTTGGAGCAATTCCTTTAGCTGCAGCTTCGAAGTTTTTGATGCTGTTTCCTAAGCTAGACATTAACTCACCGTCAATTTTAGCTTCTTTTAACATGTTGTCTAATTTTTGAGATAAAAGACCTTGAGCTTCTGTTGGGTTTTCTGCTTTTTTAACGTCTTTTTTCTTTGCTTCCCCACCTGCTAATTCAGGGTACACTAATGTCCAATCTAAATCTTTATCCACCGGTTCAAAAGCCGATAACGCAAAGATAAAAGCCTCTGTTAACAGACCAATTGTCAACATAACACTTCCTGTTAAAGGACCGATTTCAAAGTGAATCAATTTGAATAATGCTCCAACGATTACCACTGCAGCCCCCATTCCATAAAGAAAGTTCATTGTTTTTTTGTTCAATAAAGCCATAATAAAATAAAATTTTAGTTAGTTAAGTTAATTATAATTAAAAATTGGTTAAATTTTAAAATTGAGTTAAGTTGAATGATTCTGATAATTAGTTGGGTCTGTTTCCGGTTGCCTGAGCTCCCATGTAATCCTGAACTGTTCTGAATCCGATGTAGCTTCTTGCCGTATCTGCATATTCGAAGTTACGGGTACCTACCTGTAAGTAGTAAGAAACATCTTTCCAGGATCCACCACGTACCACTTTACGTTGGTTTTTAGCATCCGGTACATTTGGATTCATTGTCGATACGTAATCATAAGCTGCAGCATCATAAGATGAATCTGTCCACTCGGCTACGTTACCAGACATGTTGTAAAGGTTGAAATCATTCGGCTCGTATGATTTAGCTTCAACAGTGTATAAAGCACCGTCTGCTGCATAATCTCCACGGCTTGGCTTAAAGTTTGCCAAATAACATCCTCTATCATTGTGAGTATACGGTCCACCCCAAGGATAAGCTGCAGATTCCAGACCACCTCTTGCAGCGTATTCCCACTCTGCTTCAGTTGGTAAACGGAAAGAGTTTACCTGATCTCTTCCTTTTTTCTTTTTGATATAAGAGTTTTTATTTAATGTTCTCCAAGCACAAAAAGCTTTAGCCTGTTTCCAGCTAACTCCAACTACAGGGTAATCCCCGTAAGCCTGGTGCCAGAAATAGTCATTGTGCATTGGCTCATTATAAGAATACGCGAAGTCTTTAATCCAAACGGTTGTATCCGGATAAATCAACTGGTTTTCTGTTTTAATGAATTTACCTCTTTTAGATCTGCTGCTTGTAGTGCTCTTATCTTTAGCAGCCGCCTGAATGTCCATCCAGGTATAACGGAATTTTAACTTCGACACGTCGAAAGTTCTCAAACCGTTGTATGATTCACTCGCTGGTAAATAAAGTGAATCCATTACCTCAACATAATACTCATCCGGGTATTTCTGAGGGTCAGCATGCAACTTCACTTTTCTGTTAAGACGTCTTCCAGCATACGGATCTTCATCCGTACCTACGCTGTAATAATTCTCATACATATATTTGTCGTATGCAGACATTTTTGCAGGATCCTGGTCACTGAAAGCAAAGTCACCGATGCTTCCTCCTTTGTTACCACCAGTACCTGGCTTCATCCCTTGCTCATCAGCTAAAATAGCCAATCTCACACGGATTGTAGAATCTTTTACCCATTCGACAAATTGACGATATTCACTATTCGTAATTTCCGTCTCATCCATGTAAAAGGAACGAACTGTTACCGTTTTTGTCGGTGCGTCCTGAACGTTAGCTAAATCATCATCTGACTTACCCATGATAAAAGCGCCACCAGGAACTAAAGTCATACCATACGGCTTTTCCGGATGCCATTTCTTTCCTTTAACTCCTACCAGCTCACCTCTGTCGTTAGAACCACAGCTGAAAAACAATGATACAACAGCTGTTAATGCAATGAACTTCTTCATATAAATTTGGGTTAATAGTATTTATATTTTTAAGGGCGTAAACCTATTTATTTATTTTCTAAAAAACAAAGATTTTATTAAAAAAAACTTAAAAAAAACAATAAAACACAATTTAGGCTTTAAATAACCGTTTTTTAAACAATTATACCATATTTTTCTTTTGCGCCTTCCACCAACGCTCTGGAATCTCATGGTTTGTGGCACCTAGATAATCCTCATATGTGCAAGGTAATAACGTGTTTCTTTTTAATTTATTGTTAAAACTTGTTAAAAAAGGTATTTCTATCCACCAACGCTCCGTTTTATCGCTTTTATAGAAGATTAACTCTTCGTCTTCCAGCGGCACGATATACTTCAAATAGTCCTCACGGCTGCCAAAAGGATATTCTTTCGAACGGTAGTGAAATCCTTCAATAAAATACCAGATAATCTGTCCGATTAGAACGGCTTCACTCTTCGAATTATTGTGGTTAAAAACACCAAAAGAAGTTACCTTATCGCTAATTCCCGCATAACGCGAAAGCACGCAGATTTCCTTACCGTTAAATCCATTTGGAATAAACTGTGTGAAGTTCCCGGAATCGCTTGATTTTACCGATGTAAGATCCAAACTCACCAGATCGGCATCCCTGAAAACAGGTTCTGCAATGGTTGAGTTATTGCAAATCTCACCCAGGCGGTAGGCATCGAAATACAGTTTTTCAATCAGATCAATTTCTTCCTGTGAGTTAAAATAGGTCTGATAACCGACATTACTATAGTTAAACAAATTATTAGGCTCTTCCACGATCATTTTGGTCAGAAAAGAATGCGCCGCTAATTGCTCTTCATCTTTTTCAAAATCAAACTTACTGTCAATTGCTACTACATTTACCATTTGCTCCAACTGGTCGTAGGCTCTGTAAATGGCATAGGTCAGATCCTGAGAACCACCTATAACGATCGGGATAACGCCGTTTTTTATCAAATGTGCCACCGCAGTACGCAGCACATAATAAGTATCTTCAGAAGAACTTCCTGCCACCACATTTCCTAAATCTACGATCTGTGCATCCCAGTTTCCCGGGAAAAGGCTGTAAAATTCTTTTCGGATAGCAGTCAGATCCGTATGTTCATTATGACCTTCAAAGCCTCTGTTTTCATGCACTCCGATAATGGCAATGGCAGCGTTTTCAATATTCGGAAAATCCGTTTCTGTATGAAAAACCACTTTTCTCCCCAACGTTTGCACGTTAAGGCCCTGAATAAATTCTAAAAAGTCAGCATCAACCGGCTGAATATAATCAAATGCCATTTTTATTTCTTTTTAGTAGTTGTTTTTTTAGCTGCCGGTTTTTTCGCCGCAGTCGTTTTCTTCGCTGCTGTTTTTTTAGCCGGTGCTTTCTTCTCAATCAACTCCTTCACTTCTTCCAGTGTCATTTTTCCGGCATCGACATCTTTGGAAAGCTCAATCTTAACCTTTCCTTTCAGGATTACAGAACGTCCCCATCTTGCTTTTTCAACACGGATCCCTTCTTCTTCCCAATTGTGAATTACCTTATCGATATCTTTCTGTAATTTCTCTTCAATCAGCTCCACAAGATCCGATTGTGATAAATTATCAAAATTGTATTTTTTATTAACGTTGATAAACATACCGTTCCACTTGATAAAAGGTCCGAAACGGCCCACTCCTTTTTGTACCGGCTCATTTTTATACGTCCCGATAGGAGCATCTGCCTGTTCTTTCTCTTTGATCAGTTCCATAGCGCGCTCTAACGTAACATCCAAAGGTTCTTCGCCTTTTGGCAACGAAATAAAAGCACTTCCGAAACGCACATACGGTCCGAAACGACCGTTATTTACCTCTACTTCTTCTCCTTTATAGGTACCTAAATTTTTAGGCAGTAAAAACAGGTTAAGCGCTTCTTCCAGCGTTATGCTTCCGATATTCTGCTCCGGACGCAAGCTTGCAAATTGTTTGTTATCGTCATCAACATCGCCAATCTGAGCCATCGGCCCGAATTTCCCTAAACGAACACTCACCGGTTTACCGGATTTCGGATCCGTTCCCAGGATTCGTTCCCCGGATTCTCTCTCGGCGTTTTCTTCTACATTTTTAACGGTAGGATGGAAATGATTATAAAAATCACGCATCATCATCGCCCAGTCTTCATTTCCGGCAGCAATCTCATCGAAGTCCTGCTCTACCTTTGCCGTAAAATTATAATCTAAAATGGTTTCAAAATTCTTAACCAGGAAGTCATTTACAATGATACCGATATCGGTAGGAACCAGTTTCCCTTTGTCGGAACCGAAGTTTTCTTTTAATTCCTGACTTTTTACCTCACCGGCTCTTAAGGTTAACAGGGCATATTTACGCTCCTGACCTTCAAAGCTTCCTTTTTCTACATAATTTCTATTAATAATCGTAGAAATTGTTGGCGCATAGGTAGACGGACGTCCAATGCCAAGCTCTTCCAGTTTTTTAACCAGCGAAGCTTCCGTATAGCGTGCCGGCGGACGGGTGAAACGCTCCGTAGCAGTGATATAATTGTTGGTCAGCTTTTCATTTACTTTTAAAGCCGGCAACATCCCTTCCTGTTCTTCTTCCTCATCGTCATGTCCTTCCAGATACACTTTCAGGAATCCTTCAAAAAGTAATACCTCTCCGATTGCCCCGAATATTTCTTTATGATTGCCTGCTTCGATCTTCACATTCGTACGCTCTAATTGCGCATCACTCATCTGGGAAGCCAATGTTCTTTTCCAGATCAGATCATACAAACGTGCCTGGTCTCTGTCAATATTCACAGTATGGCGCGACATATCCGTCGGACGGATAGCTTCGTGCGCTTCCTGTGCTCCTTTGCTTTTGTTAGCGTAATTTCTGGGCTTGCTGTATTCCTTACCATACGATTTGATGATTTCCGCTTCTGCAGCAGCCATCGCTTCCTGCGACAGGTTCACACTGTCCGTTCTCATATAGGTAATTAATCCGGCCTCATACAGACGCTGCGCCATCATCATTGTAACACCAACCGGGAAATACAGCTTTCTTGCCGCTTCCTGTTGTAATGTTGACGTGGTAAAAGGAGCTGTTGGTGATTTTTTAGTCGGTTTTGTTTCCAGATCCGATACTTTATACTGGGAACCGATATTTTGTTTTAAGAAAGCTTCTGCTTCCTGTTTTGTTGCAAAGTTGTGTGGTAATTTTGCTTTAAAGGTTTTTCCGGCTTCGTTTGCAAATTCGGCAGTAACGCTATACGATCCTTCGGCTTTAAAGCCCTGGATTTCACGCTCACGTTCTACAATTAAACGTACGGAAACCGACTGAACACGTCCGGCAGATAGTCCTCCTTTTACTTTTTTCCATAAAACAGGCGATAATTCATATCCTACCAAACGGTCTAAAACTCTTCGCGCCTGCTGGGCATTCACTAAGTTATAATCAATACCTCTTGGGTTCTCAATTGCCTTTTGTATTGCCGTTTTGGTAATTTCATGAAAAACAATACGTTTTGTTTTGCTCTGGTCCAATTTCAATTCTTCTACCAAATGCCATGCAATAGCTTCTCCCTCACGGTCCTCATCGGAAGCCAGCCAAACGGTTTCTGCCGACTTCGATAGATCTTTAAGTTTTTTAACCAGAGCCTTTTTATCGGAAGAAACTTCATACTTTGGTTTGAAATTATTTTCAACATCCACCCCAATTTCTTTAGAAGGCAAGTCGGCTATATGCCCGTAACTTGATTCTACCTGATAATCTTTTCCTAAAAATTTTTCTATAGTTTTTGCCTTTGCAGGCGACTCAACGATCACTAAATTCTTTGCCATACTTCTACTGTTTGTCCGGCAAAAGTATATGATTTTTTTAAATATTACATTTTTGGTTTTCTAAAACACAATTATTTTATGGGGATACAACACCTGTAACAGGCATAATCTTCTTTTTCTTTAAGAAATAAATTACGGCTTCTGTCTTAAAGCAAACCCGGTTTTTAAGGCATCGTTTCCACCGGCCGACATTAGCCAATAAAACACTATATTCCAACAGTATAAATCTAAAAAGCACTGTTACAATCCAATTTCTCCCACTGTAAAAACCGCATCCAGACCTGGTTTTTCACGGTCTTTTTCGTTTCTTATTTCTAAAATATACAGAAATAATCAAAAAAATTAACATTTAAAATTTTGGAGCCACGCACTTTATGATGATTTTTGATAAAACAATTCTCACTTATTACTAAAATAATCACGATATGCACTCTTTTTTAAATCTTATAAATGATTTCCTAAATAAAAATCTGCATTTCTTAGACAAAGAGGATTTAAACCTTCAGTTGTTATCCCATGAAGATTATCCGAGTTTTCGTTCGGTTTCCGACACTTTCGACTATTTCGGAATAGAAAATCTGGTAGCCAATGTGCCGGTGGATGCTTTGGAACAGTTACCGGAATATTTTATGGCTTTAATCAACGTGGACAAAAAAGACGTTATTGTTTCCATTCACAAGACCAAAAGCCATATTAAATGCAAAAGTGCCGACGGTAAAAAATCGGCCTACAGTTATCCCGATTTTAAAAAGATCTGGCCCGGAACGATAATCGCTGTTGAAAAAAACGAAAAACCGGAATCCAAAAGAGAAACGTCTACACTTCTTGCCTTCGGCTGTGCGCTGGTGTTGTCCTTATTATTATTTGCCTTTCCGTTTTCCTTACCGGTTACAGCATTAGGGGTACTTTCTGCTTTAGGTATTTTTTTAAGCGTCCTTATTATTAAGGAAGAACTCGGAATTCACGATAACCTGTCTTCCAGAATATGCAGTTCCCTTAACGAGAAAGGAAGCTGTTCCAAGATCATTACCTCATCGGTACAATTTTTAGGGGTGATTTCACTGAGTAATGCCACAGCGGTTTTCTTTATTTCACAATTCCTCATATTGCTTTTTGCCGGTTTTGACAGTATCTTTTTTACGGCACTTTTACTTTCCTCCATACCGGTATTGCTTTTTTCGCTATACAGTCAGGCGTTTATTCTAAAACAATGGTGTGCTTTGTGCCTGGGTATTGTTTTAATATTACTGGCCGAAATTGCAACCGTTTTTAGCAACATCGCTCCTTTTGAGATTAATAGCAGCTATATTCTTAAAGCACTCCTTATTATAACACTTACCTATTTAGGGGTCTTTTATACCAAAGCGCTTTTAACCAAAAGTATTGCACTTAAGAAAACAAAAATCGATTTCCTGAAATTCAAACGAAATCAGGGTTTATTTTCCACTTTACTCCACAAGAAACAACTGGAAAAGAACAACAGTATTCCGCAGGAGTATATTTTAAGTTTTGGGTCAAAAAACCCGGTATTAACCATAAACGCCGTTACCAATCCGCTTTGCGGCTATTGTACGGATGCCTTTAAGGCATATTACAATCTTTTGGAAAAACACGGAAACGATATTCAGATCAATTTTGTTCTCAGTGTTCCGTTTGAACGAACGGATAATGTCGCGACAAAAATCGCAGCCAGTTTTTCGGAAGCCTATTCCGGTAATAAAGACACCGCACTCTCCATTTTAAAAGAATGGTTTGATGAAAAAGATATTCCGCAATGGGAGAACAGATCTGTACCGGTTCATCAGCACACACTGGATTTACTGACCGCGCATCGAACCTGGTGTGACAACCACAGTATTCATTATACACCGGCAACTTTTATAAACGGCTACCATTATCCTGCCGAATATACCTTACAGGAGTTTTCTTTATTTGCCGAGCAAATGATCGAACAGCTTCGTGAAGACACGGTTTTGGTTTATCAGAATTAAACACAAGTATATCTGACACCACACCCCCTTTCCATTTCAAGAAAAATCAACAAACTTTCGAATCATACATACCTCACTATAGGGCATGTATGATTCTCCCTTTATATCTCGTTATCTTTCAGTTACTTTTTTTCTCTTGACCGGTATTATACCTCCCTTCCTAATCAAATTAACACTCTCTTAGTTGATTCAGCTTTTTATCAATAGCTTGTAAAAACAATGATTTCTTTTTAGCAAAGTATGTCACTACTTTGACCGTGTATTCAAAATAATGGTTGCTATTTTGGTCTTTTTCCTTTTCAAAAAAACAATTCTTTCCTACCTCATTAATACTCATTAGTACTTTTTTGTTTTTTTTAATTTAACTGAGTGTCTTTGAGTAGTCTATTTTCATAAATATATTAAAACTAACATGCATATTTGTATGCAATTATGATTAAAACTTATTCATTTCCAAAGATATATAAGTTTTAGTTCTTGTTTTTAGGATTAGCACTTAGTCAATACTTAAGTTAAAGAGTTGATGAATTACAGCGTTCAAATGATTCTACAACTTATAAGATATTTGCTGAATAAGTTAAATTCAACTAAGTAGTATTTATTAATTTAATTTATAATTTATGGAAAAATTTGGTTCTAAATTATTTGAAAAATTTGAAGATGCAGTAATTGTTAAACAATCTAAACTAAAGATTAATGGCGGTCGTTTTGGATCGGTAGAATCGGCAGCAACTGGAGATACGGAGTGTACCATGGGCGGGCAAGATTGTGGAGACAATGTTGGAAGCACTGATGTATTTACCGATTCAACACCTACACAAGTAGGCCAAGATGGTTGTAACTAATAACGTTATAATGTTAAATTTAACAAATGAAGAGGACGATTTCCTCTTCATTATTTTTTACAAGATTGATGAAAAACATATGCAAAATAACACTTTTATTTTTTATTTGGTCTTATTCAGCAGGCCAAAATAAAAGAGATTTATTCATACAAGATTCTATTTTAAATGTTTTAAACAACCTCAATGTCAATGAAAATGAATATTCTAAACTCAAAAACAATATTTTAAAATTAGAATTATTAAGTGGTTATGAACCTGATATTAAGTATCGTTTTTTAAACAAAAGTTTTGAACATGGCGACATTCTTTATTTTAAAAAGGAAATGACAATATTAGTCGAAAAATTCGGATTTAATGTAGCCTATATGACCGGAAAAGAAAAATACTATAATTCAATAATGACCGGTGATCTATCAAAATGGTTTAAGAAAATGTTTTTAAAATATCATTTAAAATGGTTAGAAAATAATTTTGAAAAACAGCTTGATTTGCGAAAACTAAATGAGCTGGCAATGAAAGATCAGCTTGTAAATGGTTTTGCTGCTGAAATTTCTCAAATACCTCGTTTAGACTCAATTCAAAAAAAGGAAACATTAAAAATACTTTCCAAATACTTCTACAAGAACGCAGTCGATTTATATAATATAACTCAAAAAAACAATAATTATCCAAATGGTAAATCTTTCGCTTTGATTCAAAATAGTTTCGGGATAATTGAAATTCACAATTTACAGGCTAAGGATAATTACAATAACTATTGGGAATTATTTTATCAATATTACAAAAAGGCATATTTAAAAGAACAGATTACCTATATAATTTTTAGAAATTACGACAACTTCTCATATCTACATTATGGTTTTCAAGTTTTCGGTTTGATCAATATTAAAGATATACCTGAGTATTTCAAAAAAAACAATAATGAAATTCCAGTGAAAGACCCCGATTTTATGAACAAAATTAAATCCCAATTTAGATGGTAATGATTTTAAGTTCTCCCGATGATTTTTCAACTAATGATGTAATTGACTGGTTAAGGTATTATAACATCTCTTTCTTACGAATCTCGATTAATGACATTATTAAATATAAATCGGTCTCTATTAGTGATTTTGAGTTTAATATAGAGTTTATGGTTAATGAAAATAGCTACTATCTATACGATTTCACTGCTTTCTGGTATAGAAGAAGTCATTACAATATTTTCATCAATAAAATTGTTGGAAACAATAAAATCATTAAACAGATTAACAAACACTTACAAGTTGAAACAAATGAAATTCACAAACTCTTTACTAATTATATTCGAGAAAAATCAATCAATAATTACAATGACATATCCATAAACAAATTAGAAGTTTTGAAATTAGCGACTACTATTGGTTTAAAAATTCCTGATACCCTAATAACCACTAAAAGAATTGCGGTTTCCCATTTTATGAGAAAACATTCAAAAATTATTACTAAAAATTTTTCTCAAGGAATTTTCATTTATAATAAAAACAAATCTTTTAATTCAATAACGAATATTGTTACCAAAGAAATATTCGACATATTACCAGAAGAATTTTCCTATAGCCTATTTCAGGAGCATATTAGTAAAATATTTGAATTAAGGATTTTCTACTTAATGGGTACCTTTTATTCAAGTGCAATATTTTCTCAAAATGACCCTAAAACATCAGTAGATTTCAGAAACTATAACAAGGACAAACCGAACAGAACACCTCCGTATATATCCAAATGGAAAGGTGATAAAGATTACAAATCATTAGAAAAAATTGGGGTAATCAGTAATAAGACTGGTTTTTCAATAGATCTAAAAAAAGTAAAAAAAATAAATACCGATATATGGATGAATATCTAAATTTAGGTTAATATAATAATTATCCTGTTTTGTACCAGAATTAATAAATTCTTCTGCATCCCTCAATAATTTTAACTTTCAAATCATACTCACTATAGGGCATGTATGATTCTCCCTTTATCCTCATTATCTTTCAGTTACTTTTTTTCTCTTGACCGGTATTATACCTCCCTTCCTAATCAAATCAACACCTTCTTAGTTGATCCAGCTTTTCATCAATGGTTTGTAAAAACTATGATTTCTTTTTAGCAAAGTATGTCACTATTTTGACCGTGTATTCAAAATAATGGTTGCTATTTTGGTCTTTTTTCTTTTCAAAAAAACAATTCTTTCCTACCTCATTAATACTCATTAGTACTTTTTTGTTTTTTTTAATTTAACTGAGTGTCTTTGAGTAGTCTATTTTCATAAATATATTAAAATTAACATTCATATTTGCATACAATTATGATCAAAACTTATTCATTTCCAAAGATATATAAGTTTTAATTGTTGTTTTAGGATTAGTACTAGCCAACCTATTTAAAAAATGTTTAATTAAAATTTTTAGACCATGAAAAAATTAGAAAGTTTAAGGCAGGATAAATTCCAATCCTTTAAAGAAAATGAAATCCAAAATGCTTTTAACATTATTGGAGGTGTAAAAGTAGCAACGACAATTGGTGGTAGCCCAGACTGCTATGATTACCGCACAAATGAAACAGGATCCGTTGACGGAGGAGGTACACCAAGAGATTTTTGGTATAGGGATTGTTAATCCGTTTAGCTATTAACAGGTAGTGTTACGATCATTAACACTGCCTGTTCAAATATCTTGTTTATGAAACAAAAAGTAATATTCTTGCTTAGTCTTTACTCTTGCCTGGTTTTCTCACAAGCCAAGGATTACACAGACTATCATAAGCTGATCAATAAAGCTGAGGAGCTTTACTTTATTGAACACAAAACGGATAGCTCCCTGTTTTTTTACAATCAGGTTTTTAAAGATTATGACTTTATATATACTAAAGACCTGATTAATGCCGCCCAAATAGCTTTTTTTGAAAAAAAGCCATATCGCTTTTACATTGAAAAAGGATTCGAGCAAGGCTTAAAAATAGCACATTTAAAATATTATCCTCTATTTAAAAAAGAGTTACAAAAATTAAACAAAGACCCTAAACTCAAAAAAACATATATCCAAAACAGGAAAAAGTATATTTCAAGAATTGACTTTGATTATCTGAATGACATTTACTATCTCGCAATTAAAGACCAATTAGATAAACGAAAACCAAAATATATAGATACGGTATATAAAACAACACAAAAACTTCAGGAATATATAAAAAACAAGGGCTTTCCCGGAGACAGGTTAATCGGAATTGCGGACAGTACCATATTTCAGGAAATTGGAAAATCTTATCTGGATTTATATCCACAGCGAAAAAGACATAAAGAACTCTTCTATATGGGTTCTGATGAACAAAGTTTATCAACAGAATGGCCACAAGTCATTCTTGTTCACAACCCCTGTTCTTTTTATCTTATGAAAGAAACTTTATTAAACGAAATTAAAAAGGGAAATATTCACCCAAGAGATGTTGCCCTTATTCATGACAATGCATACCGCTACAGAGATTTCCCCTATTACTGCGACAAAATAAAGTTAAAAGGAACTTATCTTTTAAATCCTGCATCTTTAGAATACCTCAAAAACATAAACCTGGATGAAGTAAATGCAATGCGAAAAAAAATGTTTATTGTTTCAACAATGGTTGATGACAAAAAGAAAGAATATGAGATAAAATATGGCTTTAAACTTTTTTCAGGTTTCTGGGACTGCCGATAAAATTATGAAACAAATTTTAATTCAATCAGAGCGTGACGATTATAGTACAGATGATGTACTATCCTGGCTGTATTATCTTGATCGCAATTTAATAGTCAATACCCTTTTCGACAGTTACCCCATCAATTCACTGAGCCTTGAAATGAGTAATAAAAACAAATTATCCATAACTGTCAATGCCCTAAATCTTGACCAGCAAAACTGTTTTTGGTACAGGAGAGGCCAGTTAACCACCCCTTTTAAAGATACCGGTAATTACTCTAATATTCAAAGTAAAGTTCACAAGGAAACCATGCAGCCAATACGGGAGTTCTTAGAAAGCAACAGTACTACAAATACGATTAATAGATTTAAAGATAATTTTGTAAACAAACTTGATATGCTCTATCTGGCTTTATCATTGAATATTAAAATCCCTAACACTTTAATTACTGAAAAATCAACCGAATTATTCGAATTTGTTTCCAATAATATTACGGTAATTACCAAACCAATAAAAAATCCATTTATAAATTTTATTCACGGAAATTTTACAGTCAAATTTTCAACACATTCGAAATTAATTACCATAGAAGACATCCCTAAGAACACCTCTTATTTTATGCCTTCATTTTTTCAAAAATATATTGATAAAAAATATGAAATCCGATCCTTTTATCTTGACGGAGTTTTTAAAAGCATGGCGATATTCAGCCAGGAAAATGAAAAAACAAAAATTGATTTCAGAAACTACGATTATATCCGCCCCAACAGATGTATTCCCTATAAATTACCCGACAATTTAGAAAAGAAACTTCATAAGCTAATGAAAAAATTGAACCTGAATTGCGGCTCATTTGACATTATATGCACTCCAAAAAACGAGTATTATTTTCTGGAAGTCAATCCAATTGGACAATTTCAATGGCTAAGCAGACATTGTAATTATTACATAGAACGTTTAATTGCTAAAAAAATACTTATTGATGGATAAAATTAAAAAAGAGCTATTAAGAGATATAAAAGAAAATCCAAAAAAATATCCCTTTATTGCAAAATACTGGGATATTGAACTTATAACAGAAAAAGAAACCCATAGTATAGCATTTGGCCACTTTGGGACTAAAGCATTTAATGCTGTACCGTTTTACAAACCATTTTCTAAAATAATTGATTTATCAAAATTACAATGAAAAAGGACTATATAAAACTGTTTACGGACTGTCAGATTGTAATGGGGAAAAACAGGGCAATTATTTGTGACCTTCAAAGAATCAAATATGTATTTATCCCAATCAGTCTGGCTTCTTTATTCAACCGGCAGGGAATACTCGATTTGAGAACGATAAGGAGTAAGCTTGATAACGATAATTTCGCGATTTTTAAAGACTATTTAAAACTATTACAGTTTCATGAATTTATATTTGATTGTACTAAAAATGAAGCAGCCCGTTTTCCAGCATTAAGTCTTGAATTCGATTATCCGGCTACGATTTCAAACGCAATATTGGATTTCGATAAAAACTCCCGACATGATTTAAAAGCAATAATCAATACTTTTTTTATCCCTGCAAATTGCAGATATATCCAAATACGTTGTTTTGATGAAGTAGACATGCTCTTTTTAGACAAAATCATCCATGACATCAATAGTAGTTTTATCAAAGCAATCGATTTAATCATCAAAAATTCTAATAATTTCTCTTATGAGAAACTCGCTAAATGGGTTTTCAATAATAAAAAAATAAGGAGTCTAACTATTCATTCATCACCTGAAAATAAAATCATACAAAACGAAAACTACGGCTTTAGTGTTGTAGTGGCCATCAAACAAAAAATCACATCCGAAAACCACTGTGGAATAATTCATCATAGTACTTTCAGTATAAACATCGAAACCTTTACCGAATCCCAAAAAAACAATACCTGTCTGAATCGGAAATTAGCTATTGACAAAGAGGGTAATATAAAAAACTGCCCGTCCATGAACGATAGTTTCGGAAACGTTAAAAATACATCTTTGAAAAAAGTATTCAGTAACCCTGATTTTAAAAAATACTGGCAAATCAATAAGGATAGTATCGATGTATGCAAAGACTGTGAGTTTCGTCACATTTGTACCGATTGCCGTGCTTATATTGAAAATCCTGAAAATCCTTTTTCAAAACCGTTAAAATGCGGATACAATCCCTATACAAATGAATGGTCAGAATGGAGTTCCAATCTATTAAAGCAAAAAGCGATACATTATTACGGCTTATAAAAGTTTAACTCTTAAAGTTAATATTTAAAGTTTTGTAGTATTTTTTTTCAATAAAAAAATAAATTTAAAAACTTTCCTTTACAATATTTATATATTTGTGAGTATAGAATTATCCACAAAATGAATACAATTGTAATCCTATTATGCACCATTAGCCCTAATTTTAATAAATAATGTCGCAATTCCCATTCTACAAACAAGCCGATTCCAAAGACTGTGGTCCCACGTGTCTTAAAATAATTGCCAAGTATTACAAGAAAGTCATCAACATTCAGGAATTAAGAACATTAGCGGAAACAACCCGTGAAGGAAGTAATCTTTTGTCGCTGAGTGATGCGGGAGAAAGAATCGGATTTCGCACCTTAGGGGTTAAAATTTCACTGGAGCGCCTGCAGGAAGTTCCGCTTCCCTGTATCCTGCACTGGAATAACAACCATTATGTTGTACTGTATAAAGTCAAAAAAAACAAACTTTATGTTTCCGATCCGGCACACGGTTTATTAGAATATGACAACGAAGAGTTTTTAAAATTCTGGATCGGCAATAATGCAACACCTTCAACAGAAGAAGGGATTGCGCTGTTAATCGAACCGACTCCTAAGTTTTACAATACCGAATTTGACACCAACGACAGCAACAGCGCTTTTGGCTTTGGCTTATTGTCGCGTTATGTCCTTCGCTATAAATCCTTTTTATTACAGCTGATTATCGGATTACTGGCTGGCAGTATCCTGCAGCTGATTTTTCCTTTTATGACACAAAGTGTCGTGGACGTTGGTATTCAGAACCAGAACATCCACTTCATTTACCTGTTATTAATCGCGCAGCTCTTTCTGTTCTTCGGAAAAACTGCCCTGGAATTTATCCGAAGCTGGATCTTGCTCCATTTATCGACACGTATTAATATCTCTTTAATATCCGACTTTTTCATCAAGCTGATGAATCTGCCGATCTCCTTTTTCGATGTCCGGATGACCGGAGACATCATGCAGCGAATCAGCGACCATCACCGGATTGAACGAATACTGACCACCTCCTCTTTGAGTGTGTTATTTTCGTTTATCAACATGCTTATCATGGGTGCCGTTCTGGCCTATTATAACCTGACAATCTTTATGGTATTCTTTGTCGGCAGTTTTTTCTATTTCGGCTGGGTTATCCTATTCCTGAAAAGACGTGAGGCATTGGACTACAAACGCTTTTCGGAAGTGAGCCAGGAACAAAGTAAAGTAATTGAGCTGATCAACGGGATGCAGGAAATCAAACTGCACAATGCCGAAAAGCAAAAACGCTGGGGCTGGGAATACATACAGGCACGTTTGTTTAAAGTTTCAATGAAAAGCCTGGTGCTGGAACAAACGCAGAGTATCGGTTCCAATTTTATCAACGAATTAAAAAACATCCTGATTATCTTTTTGTCGGCTAAATTAGTTATCGACGGACAGATCACTCTGGGGATGATGATGGCAATAAGTTCTATTGTAGGAAACCTTAACGGACCGATCGTACAGCTGATCGGATTCATCCGGGAAGCGCAGGATGCCAAAATATCGCTGGCGCGTTTATCGGAAATCCATGACAAGGAAGACGAATCGCAGGATGAAGACGAAAAAACACATGACTTCCCGAAAGACGAAACCCTTTCCATTAAAAACGTGTCGTTCCGATATACCGGTTCCGACCTGCCGGTACTGGAAGATGTCACCTTAACCATTCCGGCTAAAAAAGTAACGGCCATTGTAGGGGTCAGCGGAAGTGGTAAAACAACCTTAATGAAAATACTGCTGAAATTCTACGAGCCAAACAGCGGTGAAATATTACTGGGCAGAACCAACCTGAAAAACATGTCACAAAAAACATGGCGGGCACATATTGGCGCGGTAATGCAGGAAGGTTATATTTTCAATGACACTATTGCCAATAACATTGCTTTGGGGGCGGACAAGGTCGACAAGGCAAAATTATTATACGCAACCGATGTTGCCAATATCAGGGATTTTATTGACGAACTTCCTTTGGGTTTCAATACTAAAATCGGGATGGAAGGTATCGGAATGAGTACCGGGCAAAAACAACGTCTGTTAATCGCCCGTTCCGTATATAAAAATCCGGAAATGCTCTTTTTTGACGAGGCGACTTCGGCATTGGATGCCAATAACGAAAAAGTAATCATGGAAAAACTGGATGTGTTTTTTAAAGATAAAACGGTAGTGGTTATTGCCCACCGTTTGAGTACCGTTATGAACGCCGACCAGATTGTCGTTTTAGACAAAGGCCGGATCATCGAAGTGGGAACCCATGAAGAATTAGTCAGCTTAAAAGGCAATTATTTTGAACTGGTAAGAAACCAGCTTCATTTAGGGTCATAAAAAGATATTGCAACAAACAAAAAGACACAATGCCTCAAAAAAAGAGAACCGATTTAGAATTAAGAAGCGAAGAAGTACAGGAAATACTGTCTGAAGTACCACATTGGATGATCCGATGGGGAAATATCGTTATACTTACTATTATTGTATTGTTAATCATACTGGCATGGTTTATCCGTTATCCGGACATTATTACAACAGAAATCGCGATAACCACCCAAACACCGCCTGAAAAACTGATTGCCCGTTCTACCGGTAAAATTGAAAAGATATTCATTGAAAACCGCAAAATGGTCAAACAGCATACGCCTTTGGCAGTTATTGAAAACACTGCAAATTATAAGGACGTATTCCTTTTAAAAAGCATCACGGATTCCCTGAAGATGAACAACAGCTTTAGCTTTCCGTTCGAAAAATTAACCGCCCTGCAGTTGGGTGACATTTCCAGCGTGTTTGCCATATTCGAAAAAGACTATGCCACCTACGAACTGAACAAAGACTTACAGCCTTACCGTGTGGAAGACACTGCCCAGCGATTTGAATCGGTGCAGCTAAAAGAACGCATGGAACTTTTAACCCAGCAGGTTTCTATTGCCCAAACCGAATTGCAGCTGAAGAAAAAAGAACTGGAACGCTACAAACGTTTGTACGAAAATGGCGTTATTGCCTCACAGGAATGGGAAACCAAAAACATTGATTACCTTCAGAATGAGAAAAACATCAAAAGCCTGAATTCCCAGATTTCCCAGATTCATTCCTCCTTAAATGAATTGAACCGAAGCAACAAAACAACCAAAATAAACGAAACAAAAGACCAGATCACCTTCTTTAGAAACATGGCACAATCGTACAATCAGCTGAAAAAAGCGATTAGCGACTGGGAACTGGCCTATGTGCTTCGTGCTTCCATTCCGGGAGAAGTGTCCTATTTACAGATCTGGAAAGAGAACCAGACCATCACAACCGGCGACAATGTTTTTACCGTTATCCCGGATTCCAAATCCCGCTATATCGGAAAAGTAAAAGCCAGAACAACCAATTCCGGTAAACTGAGAATCAACCAGAACGTGAACATCCGCCTGTTAAACTATCCGGACCGCGAATTCGGGATTGTAAAAGGAAAAGTAAAATCCATTTCCTTAACGCCGGACAAAGAAGGTTTCCTTTTAATTGATGTCTCGCTACCAAAAGGACTGGAAACATCCTATAAAAAGAAGATCATCTTCCAGCAGGAAATGAGCGGAACGGCAGATATTATCACGGAAGATCTACGATTACTGGAACGATTGCTGTACCAGTTCCGGGACATCTTCAAACGTTCCTGATCCCCGAAAGCGCTTTTCATCCTTTTTTAAAAGCTTCGCCAACAGCAAAAATCAGATTAAAATTGATGTTAAACAAAGCTGTCATCTTGTCAGAAAACAAAATTTAATAGTATCTTTGCCGATTAGAAGATTTACACTCTTATAGCGATATATGGAAAAGGTTATTGAAGAAAACAAGCAAGGTACCAGTCTTGTTTTAGAACAAAAAGAAGGAAATACAAAAAAGCTCTTTATCGAAAGTTACGGTTGTGCGATGAATTTTTCCGATAGCGAAATTGTCGCGTCAATTTTAGCTAACGAAGGATTTAATACGACCCAGAAACTGGAAGAAGCCGATTTGGTTTTGGTAAACACTTGTTCGATTAGAGATAAAGCAGAACAGACTGTTCGTAAACGTCTGGAAAAATACAATGCCGTAAAAAGGATTAATCCGGGAATGAAAGTGGGTGTTTTGGGCTGCATGGCCGAACGTCTGAAAAGTCAGTTCCTGGAAGAAGAAAAAATCGTTGATATGGTTGTTGGTCCGGATGCCTATAAAGATCTGCCAAACCTTTTAAAAGAAGTCGAAGAAGGCCGTGACGCCATCAATGTAATCTTATCCAAAGATGAGACCTACGGCGACATCTCCCCTGTTCGTCTGCAAAGCAACGGGGTAACCGCTTTTGTTTCCATTACCAGAGGATGCGACAACATGTGTACCTTCTGTGTCGTTCCGTTTACCCGTGGCCGCGAACGCAGCCGTGAACCGCAAAGTATATTAGAAGAAATAGCCGACCTGGCAAACCGCGGCTTTAAAGAAGTAACACTTTTAGGTCAAAACGTTGACAGCTATTTATGGTATGGCGGCGGATTGAAAAAAGATTTCGAAAAAGCAACCGAAATGCAAAAGGCAACCGCTGTAGATTTTGCACAGTTGCTGGACATGTGTGCTACGGCGCATCCGAAAATGCGTTTCCGCTTCTCAACGTCCAATCCTCAGGATATGCACGAAGAAGTACTGCACGTAATTGCCAAGCATTACAACATCTGTAACTATATTCACCTTCCGGTACAATCGGGAAGCACCCGAATCCTGAAAGAAATGAACCGCCAGCATACCCGTGAGGAGTATATGGCTTTAGTTGATAAAATTAAAACAATCCTTCCGGGTTGTTCCATATCGCAGGATCTTATTTCCGGTTTCCCTACAGAAACGGAAGACGATCACAAAGATACCCTGAGCCTGATGCGCTATGTACAATACGACTTCGGCTATATGTTTTCCTATTCGGAAAGACCGGGAACCCTTGCTGCCAGAAAAATGGAAGACGATGTTCCGGAAGAAGTTAAAAAACGCCGTTTACAGGAAATTGTTGATTTACAACAGGAATTAAGCTACGAGAGAACTTCCCGATTCTTAGATCAGACCGTGGAAGTATTAATCGAAAAGCCTTCCAAGAAATCCGATGCCCATTGGTCCGGAAGAAACCCGGAAAATACCGTGGTGGTTTTCCCTAAAGAGCATTATAAAGTAGGTGATTTCGTTATGGTTAAAATCAACAGCTGTACTACAGCCACACTAATTGGCGAGCCGGTAGGTTATTCAGAGATGAATTAAACCACAGCCCGCCCGACCCAAACTATCACCCAAAACAACACTGTTATTACCATGGAAAGTATTCAAGCCATAAAACAACGATTTGAGATTATCGGAAACGATCCGAAACTCAACCGTGCCATTGAAAAAGCCATTCAGGTTGCCCCGACGGATATATCAGTACTGGTAACCGGAGAAAGTGGTGTTGGTAAAGAAAGTATTCCTAAAATAATCCATTCCCTTTCTCACAGAAAGCATGGAAAATATATTGCCGTAAACTGCGGTGCCATTCCGGAAGGAACCATCGACAGTGAACTTTTCGGTCACGAAAAAGGGGCGTTTACCGGAGCGACTTCAACCCGCGAGGGATATTTTGAAGTAGCCGATGGCGGAACCATTTTTCTGGACGAAGTCGGAGAACTTCCGTTAACCACCCAGGTACGTCTTTTGCGTGTTCTGGAAAACGGAGAATTCATTAAAGTGGGATCTTCCCAGGTACAGAAAACAAATGTCCGTATCGTTGCCGCAACAAACGTAAACATGTTTGATGCCATCGAAAAAGGAAAATTCCGGGAAGATTTATATTACCGTTTAAGCACTGTAGAGATCATGCTGCCGCCTTTGCGGGAACGCAAAGAGGACATTCATCTTCTTTTCAGAAAATTCGCTTCCGATTTTGCCCATAAATACAAAATGCCGCCGTTAAAACTGGACGATGGTGCCGTACAATGGCTTATGAAATACCGCTGGGGCGGTAACATCCGTCAGCTGCGCAACGTAGCCGAGCAGATTTCTGTATTGGAAACATCCCGCGACATTTCGCTGGCAACCTTACAGTCCTATCTGCCAATGGAAGGCAACAACCTGCCTTCGGTAATAAAGGAAAAAAAATCCGAAAGCGATTTCAGTACCGAACGGGAAATCTTGTATAAGATCCTTTTTGACATGAAAAGCGATCTGAATGATTTAAAAAAGCTCACTTTAGAGCTCATGCAAAACGGCAACTCAAACAAAGTACAGGAAAGCAATAAAAACCTGATTCAGCGCATTTACGGCTCCAAAGAAGAGGAAGAAATTCCGTTTGAAAGCCAGGCAAGCCTCGAAGCGATTCCTGTGCCGGTACAAAACATTCAGGAAGAATTTGACGATGACGATGACGACCAGAATTATCTTTTTGCCGAAACCGTTGAAGAAGAAGATTCCCTGCGTTTAGACGAAAAAGAAATCGAACTCATCAAAAAAGCACTGGAACGCAACAAAGGAAAAAGAAAAGCTGCCGCAGACGAATTAGGCATTTCCGAAAGAACCTTATACCGAAAAATAAAACAATTCGATTTGTAATTGATAACGCCCGTATGAAAAATATAAAATACATCATCACCCTTTCCTTAGTACTGATTTTAAGCAGCTGTTCTGTGTACAATTTTACCGGAACCGGAAAGATTGACGCCAAAACATTTCAGGTAAATTATTTCCAGAACAATGCCGCATTGGTAGAACCGGGAATTGAAAGAACGTTTACATTAGAGCTACAAAAAATCATTCAGAACCAGACCAATCTGAGTCTTACCAATACCGGAGGTGATTTGATTTATGAAGGGGAAATTACCGATTACCGGATTACGCCAATGGGTTCAACTGCCGATCAGCGTGCTTCGCAAAACAGGCTTTCCATTACCGTAAATGTACGTTTTACCAACAAAAACAAAGCTGATGATGATTTTGAGAACAAGAAATTCTCTTTTTATTATGATTACCCGGCCGATACACAATTAATCGGTGCCAAATTATCAGAAGCCTTAACGGTGATTTTCGAAAGAATAACACAGGATATCTTTAATCAGTCCTTAGCAAAATGGTAAACCTTTAATTCAGACGATTTGAACGTAAACGATTTAACCTATTTACTCAACAAGCCGGAAACCATAGGCGGTAAGCAAACCATCAGTTTAGAGGGTATTTTGCACCAATTCCCCTATTTTCAGTCGGCAAGAGCCATTCACCTGAAAGGACTGTACAATGAAAACAGTTTTCGTTACAATTACGAATTAAAGAAAACAGCTGCTTATACAACAGACCGAAGCATCCTGTTCGAATTTATCACATCAACGAACTTCACGGCTATCCAGAAGGCTTTCTTTGACGAAAAAGAAGCCGTTATTAACGACATTATCGTTAACCAGCATAAAGTGGTTATACCGGAAGAAGAGAAACCGCTTCCGAAAGTAGATCCGTTAGAACAGTCTATCCTAACCTCTATTAAAGTAGCCGAACCGAAGGCTCCGGAACAACCTGAAGCAACACTTCCGGAACCGGTACAGCCGGAAATTCCAACGGCAACTGTGGAAGAAAAACTGGAAATCGGAAAACCATTAGAATTCTCCAAAGAGGAGAAACATTCTTTCCAGGAATGGCTGCAATTGGCAAAATTCAGCCCGATTGACCGTGAAAATACCGTTAGTGAAGAAGAAATTGACGAAGAAAAAAAGAAAAAATCAGAATTGATTGATAAATTTATTGAAGCCAATCCGAAAATAGTTCCGAACCGGAATTCTCCTGTAACGCCTTTAAATATTGAGAAAACGCCCCAGGACAACTCCTATTTAATGACCGAAACTTTGGCAAAAGTTTATCTCGAACAAAAAAAATATCAAAAAGCGATACAAGCTTATGAAATATTAATTTTGAAATATCCAGAAAAAAGTCATTTCTTTGCAGACCGAATTTCGGATATTAAGATATTACAACAAAATAACAATTAAAAAATTATAATATGTTTTCAGTTTTTTTAGTATTAATAACAATTGTATGTTTTTTACTTATCATCGTAATCATGGTTCAAAACCCTAAAGGTGGAGGTTTATCTTCAAGCATTGGTGGTTCGCAAATGATGGGAGGCGTTCAGAAAACAAACGACTTTCTTGATAAAAGTACCTGGACATTAGCAACTTTATTAATTGTATTGATTTTATTATCCAGCTTAAGCTTCACAGGAAGTATGGGTGATAACGGATCGAAACTTATTGACAACAGTACACCTGCTCCGGCGGCTCCGGCAACAAAACCGGCTGCAGCAACAGGAACAGCAGCTCCGGCTACAGAAAGTGCAGCGACGCCAGCTACAACTGACGCAGCAGCTACAACACCGGCAGCGACTGAAGAAGCAAAAAAATAATTACTATAAACAGTATATAAAAAATGTCAGCCTGTCAGTGCTGGCATTTTTTTTTGACAAAAACCTGCCATTTTTTTGATTGGCATACTTTCTGAAAAGTAATCAGCATCTATACAATAATAACATAAAATATATATAATTATGGCATTAAACATTAAACCACTTTCAGACCGCGTTATCGTGGAACCTGCAGCTGCAGAAACGCAGACAGCTTCCGGAATCATCATTCCTGATACAGCCAAAGAAAAACCTCAAAAAGGTACTGTGGTAGCTGTAGGAAACGGTAGAAAAGATGAGCCTTTAACCGTAAAAGTAGGCGACACGGTTCTATACGGAAAATATGCTGGAACTGATTTAAAATTTGAAGGTAAAGACTACCTGATTATGAGAGAAGATGACATCCTTGCGATCATCTAATCCCTTAACAAAAATCACCCTTAAATCCCCTGAATAAAGGATTCAACAAACTAAAAAGAGATTAAAAAATGGCAAAAGATATAAAATTTGATATTGAAGCACGTGACGGATTAAAACGTGGTGTTGATGCATTGGCAAATGCTGTAAAAGTAACATTAGGACCAAAAGGACGTAATGTAATCATCAGCAAATCATTTGGCGGACCAACCGTAACAAAAGACGGTGTTTCGGTTGCAAAAGAAATAGAATTAAAAGACACTCTTGAAAACATGGGTGCTCAGATGGTTAAAGAAGTTGCTTCTAAAACCAATGATTTAGCCGGTGACGGAACAACTACAGCAACGGTATTAGCACAGGCCATCGTTAAAGAAGGCTTGAAAAACGTAGCTGCCGGAGCAAATCCGATGGATTTAAAAAGAGGTATCGACAAAGCTGTTGAAGCTATCGTAGCCGATTTACAAAAACAGGCACAGGAAGTGGGAAGTTCTACCGAAAAAATCAAACAGGTAGCTTCTATCTCTGCCAACAATGACGACGTTATTGGTGATTTAATCGCTACTGCTTTCGGTAAAGTTGGAAAAGAAGGTGTTATCACTGTGGAAGAAGCAAAAGGAACCGATACTTATGTGGACGTTGTGGAAGGAATGCAGTTTGACAGAGGATACTTATCGCCTTACTTCGTGACCAATCCGGAAAAAATGGAAGTGGAATTAGAAAGACCTTATATCCTTTTATACGACAAAAAAGTATCTTCTCTAAAAGAGTTGTTACCAATATTAGAGCCGGTGGCTCAATCCGGAAAACCGTTATTGATCATCGCTGAAGATGTAGACGGAGAAGCTTTATCGACATTAGTTGTAAACAAATTAAGAGGTGCTTTAAAAATCGCTGCTGTTAAAGCTCCCGGATTCGGAGACAGAAGAAAAGCCATGTTGGAAGACATCGCTATCCTGACCGGAGGAACAGTAATCGCGGAAGAAAGCGGATACACTCTTGAAAATGCAACATTAGAAATGTTGGGTACCTGTGAAAAAGTAACGATCGACAAAGACAATACGACTATCGTTAATGGTGCTGGTGAGGCAGACATGATTAAAAACCGTGTAAACCAGATCAAAGCACAGATGGAGACTACTACATCTGATTATGACAGAGAAAAACTTCAGGAGCGTTTGGCAAAACTTGCCGGAGGTGTTGCAGTATTATACGTAGGTGCTGCTTCGGAAGTGGAAATGAAAGAGAAAAAAGACCGTGTGGATGATGCCTTACACGCTACCCGTGCAGCAGTAGAAGAAGGAATTGTTGCCGGTGGAGGTGTTGCTTTACTAAGAGCAAAATCGGTTTTAACCAATATTAAAGCAGACAATGCTGACGAAGCTACCGGTATTCAGATTGTATCCCGTGCAGTGGAATCGCCTTTAAGAACTATTGTAGAAAATGCAGGTTTAGAAGGATCGGTTGTTGTGGCTAAAGTTGCAGAAGGTGAAGGAAACTTCGGTTACAATGCTAAAACAGACGAATATGTTGACATGCTGAAAGCCGGAATCATCGACCCTAAAAAAGTAACCCGTGTTGCCCTTGAAAATGCAGCTTCGGTTTCGGGGATGATCTTAACTACAGAATGCGCTTTAATCGAAATTAAAGAAGAAAATGCCGGAGGCGGAATGCCAATGGGAGGCGGAATGCCTGGGATGATGTAATATCACCTACTCAAGTATACTCAAAACCGCCTGAAATATCTCAGGCGGTTTTTTTTATAACTATAAAAAGCTATTTTTGAGCATTAATGATTTTCGCTATGATAAAAAAAATACTTTCCTTTCTAATCATCGTACTGTTTTTCACACCACATTACACCTTTGCACAGGCAGGCAATGACAAACTGCAGGAAAACATCACGAACCATTTTGAAAATTATTTCAAAGCAGACCGTGAAAAAATTCACCTGCATTTAAATAAAGCAACCTATCTGACCGAAGAATCCGTCTGGTTTAAAGGCTATATCATTGAAGAAAAACTAAAAGTACCTTTCCTGAAAACCACTAATGTTTACGTAGACTTGTTTGACGGCAATTCCAATAAAATTGCAACCCAGTTATGCTATACCCAAAACAGCGTATTGCAGGGGTATATCAACCTTCCTGCCGGTTTACCATCCGGTAGCTATTACATCCGGGTCTACACCAATTTTATGAACAACTTTAAGGAAGACGAATCCAGTGTATATGCTATTACCGTTTTAAATCCGACAGATACGGATTATAAAAACAGGAATACCATTGACTACAATAATGTAAGCGCTTCTTTTTATCCGGAAAGCGGTGTTTTTTTAGAAAACAGTTCTAACACCATAGCCGTTCGAATTACCGACTGTAACGGAAAAGGAATCGCCGTTAAAAATGCTGCCGTTAAAGATGCCAAAGGAACCGTAGTAACGAATTTTTCGACCAATGCATTCGGTATCGGTAAATTTGATCTGCTGCAAACCACCAGCCAGCTTTACAAAGCTGTTACCACCATCAATAACAAAGAGATGATTTTTAACCTTCCGCCGGCAGCCCCGGCAGGAACGTCATTCACGGTAAACAACTATACCTTTAGCGACAAAACCATCATCAAAATAAAAACAAATACGCCCACACTAACCGATACGCCGCTGTTGTTAATCATTCAACAGGATGATGCCGTATCTTTTATTGATCTTATCCTTAAAAAGAACATCAGGGAAGATACTTTTTCCATTAACAGCGACCATTTCAACGAAGGGATCAACAACCTTATTCTGACCGACAAAAATGCGGTAAAACTGGCGGAACGAATGATCTTCAAACCGTACAACATCAAAAAGGAACTCGACCTTTCCGTGACCAAAACACGGAAGGATTCTATTCATATTACCGGAAAATCCAATATTGTTTTGGGAAGCTTAAGCATCTCTGTTTTGCCTGAAAAAACCATTGCCGCAAACGACAGCAAATCCATATATGATGCGTTTATCTTTTCTCCCTATACGGATACCGATACTAAAGATGCTACTTATTACCTGAATAATTTCACCAAAAATAAACATTACGAACTGGACACCTACCTGATTACACAAAAGCCAAAATATGACCTCAGCACGATATTAACCACAAAACCGGAAAACAAATTCGAATTTGAAACAGGAATAGCCATTAAGGGTACCATTAATAAAGAACTTACAGACCGGAACAACTATCTTGTCGAGATGAGTTCCTTGTATTATAAAATCACGGAAGAATCAAAAATTAACGAAAAGAATGAATTTTACTTTAAAAATTTAATTGTCGCCGATTCCACCGTGATGCATTTTTCGTTATTTAACAATAGCGGGAAAAGACAGGAATTGAAAATGTATCCGCAGGTTATAAAAAACAATACCGCTTTTTTAAAACCGCTTCGCAAACCGGTATTACAATGTCCGGAAAACGCAACTGCCGGATCCGGCACCCCTGACAAAACCGAGGAACTGCCTTACTTTACAAAGATGAAAATGATCCATCTGGATAGTGTAAGCGTAAAAGCAAAGAAAAAAGAACCCAAACTAAACCACAACAGAAAGTTTTCCAACAATATGGCCCGGGAGTTCAAGATCAGTGAAGGTGATTTTGCTTCCTACAGAGAAGTCCTGCCTTTTATAGGTGCCCACGGTTATGATGTTGGTTATGTAAACGGCAGTGTCTATATCAGTGGCCGGATCAGAAAATCTTTAAGAGGCGGTGCGTCTCCGGCAGTTTTTATTGACGACATACCGGTAACCGACCTGAATCAGCTGCAAGGCATGAGTCTTGAATTTGTTGATGAAATCTACCTTAACAGGCATGGTTTCGGTATGGGATCGGACGGTGCTAACGGTACCATCAGGATCTACACTAAAAAAGTATTAAACCCGGGAGCCAGTGCTATAAGGGTTAAATCCCAGCAGTTCTTAATTACCAACGGTTTTCAGGCGCCCAAAAGCTTTAAAAACCCGGGATATTCCGATTATAATTCCCCCGGCTTCTACAATTACGGTACAATTTACTGGCTACCTGAGGTAGAAACCGATGAGGACGGTGCTTTCCGTTTTTCAATCCCGAATTACAGCCAGCAATCGGTTAAAATAAAAATCGAGGGAATCGGCACCAACGGCGAACTCATTTCAGAAGAAAAAACAATTGCCTTTTAAAAATAAAAACCGAAGCATCTGCTTCGGTTTTTTTTATGGTCTTAATTAAAAAAGACCTGATACTGGGCAATGAAAGCCCCTTTTCGCTCAATCTGGTCCCCGGTAGTGTTATAAACCGGACGGTTCTGATAGGATAGGGTCAATTTTGACGTATGGCTTGCCAAAAGCCAGTTCACGCCTATATCATAAAATTTCATAGACTCGTTTAAGCGGTCGTATTGGGCATGCTGCATGGCTACATAGGGCATTATTGTTGTTTTACCAATCAGGTTATCCTTTAACTTATACCCTACCTGTCCGTATAAAACCGTTCCCGTTCCATACATTGGAAACCCGTTGCCGCTTCCGTTTAAAATCGCCGGATTGTTACTGCCGGTAGCCGGATTCATAACTGCTGCATTACGGATATAGTTTTTGCCAAAATCATAATGCGTGATATTCCCGTAGGCACTGATTGCCTGTCCCCGGTCACCCGTTGGCGCATCATAAAAGATATCGGCAGCCAGGTGAACCATATTCTCCCGAATTGTATCGTTAGCTGTACCCAAATGCCACATCGCATCTTTCTGGTAGATAAATCCGGCTCCGATATTGAATACTTTTTTCTTCCCCAGATACGTTCCGGTCATATAAGGAGTCAGGTTGGACTCCTGGTCTTTGAACTGGTACTGAAAATACCCGTTCCACTGCATGTCCGGCGGATCGGCTGAGAACGTAGCATTTGGAGTAACTGCCGGATTATAATTGGCTGATTTTTGTATTGCCATTGGCTTTGCCATCGCAATGCGGTAGTCTAGTTTCCCTAATTTACCTTTCGCAAACACCGACAATTTTCTTAAAAACTGATCGGTTACATCATTTGTTGACTGTTGGAAAAGCGGGGCATCCACACCCAGTATCGTTCCGGCAGAAGGCGCGGCAAATCGTGCCAGTCCGCTCCATCCGGACAATCCCATCCCTAAGGACAGTTTTTCCTTCTCCACCGCATAATCTCCCATTACATCATGCACAAAAAAACCCTGTTTTCTGTCGGAAACATTGTTGAAATTGTTTTCACCAAACTGTGTATAAATGAATACACGGTCTGTTAGCTGGCTATACATCTGAACCCGGTAACGGCGAATACCAATATCTGTCCCGTTGTCCTGCGGAACACCGTTAACAGTTGTTCCCGGATTATAATCCTGATTGCGCAACCAGGCCTGAGCCATAAAGGTAAACTTCACATAATTAGACCCGTCTTCGTTTAAATATAATTTCCTGTCTTTAAAAAAATCCTGAGCCTGGGCTCTTTCCGGTGTAAATAATCCCAGCAGCATTAACGTTACTGCTAAAAATGTAGTTATTCTCATGATAAAAAAATTGATTTTATGCTCTTGTACAGACAAATACTGCTTTGCTTTTTACGATAGGACCTGCGGCGCACTGCCTTTTAAAAAAAAACCTGATTGTTCAAAATCAGGTTTTTTATTTTTATTTACCTTTCATATTGACAACAGCTGTGCAGTTTGCCATAATCGTCGGTGTTTGCCTTTACTTTTTCGGTGTCATGTCCTGCTTTGGCAATGGATTCCTGTACCTGTAAAGGATTGGCTTTTTCTTCATTCAGCAACAAATGCAGCGACTGATTATCGGCAGTCCAAACAGCCGATTTCACTCCCGAAACTGCGTAAGCCGCTTTTTCAATCCGCTTTTTACACATCTCGCAATTTCCTTTTACTTCAATGTCGTATTTCGCATTTTTGTTTTTCTTTTCCTGTGCCTGAACAGCAAAACCTATTAAGGTGATGATAAAGGCTAAAAGTATTTTTTTCATCGTATTTCGTTTTTTAATGTTCTTATTTAATTTTAAATCGTATTCCGGCATAATACATCTGTCCGAATACCGGAGCATATATAATGGAACTGTCAAATGACGGGCCAAAAGGGTTTTCGGCACCTAATATTGCTTTACTCTGTTTGTAGTTTCCGATGTTTTCACCACCAACGTAGGCTTCAAAGGTACTGGAAAATGTTCTCGTAATCTGCGCATTCATTACCGAAAAAGAAGGTGAATAATCCGGTAAACGGTCTCTCAACAAGGCATTGTCGGCTGTATTGGGTAGTCGTTGTGCTCCCATCCAGTTATAGGTAAAATCGAATTTCCATTGCTGCCCTTTCTCTTTTATATGGGTTTCATAGGCAAGATTGGCAAACACACGGTGCTTAGCCTGCAACGGACGTTCTTTCGGCCCGCTAAGGTAATCTGTCTGGATGTCGTAGTATTTATAGGCCGTACGCAGATTCAGGTGTTTGATGAATTCATAATTAAATTCCAACTGTAAGCTGTTTGCGTATGATTTTCCGTCCAGGTTATAGAACAATACCTGCTGCGGACTGGCATACAAATCGACAACTGCCTGATTTTGGAAATCGGTCCGGTAAAAGTCCAGACTCACTTCGGCTGTTTTTCCAAACAGGGTGAATCCCTGCATAAAGCTCAAACCGTAATTCCACGCAATTTCCGGATCCAAACCATAAATTTTTCCTCCGGTATTCAGGATCTGGAAAGCTCTTGATGTCGCAAAAAGCTGCTGGTTTTCTGCAAAGATATTTGCGCTGCGTTTTCCTCGTCCGGCAGAAGCCCTGATAACCGCTTTTTCCCATGGATTGTATCGCATGTGCAATCGCGGTGTAAAGAAAGATCCCAAACGATTATGTACATCAAAACGGGCTCCGGCAACCAGACTAAAGTTATCGGTATTGTCATAGGTATATTCAAAAAAGGCTCCAACGGAGTTGTCTCTTCTGCTCACGTCCATTGCGGAACCGACATTTACATATTCGTTATAATCATCGGACGTAAAGTTCAGTCCCGTTGAAAATTTATTCAGCGTATTGCTGATGATCGAATTGAAAATCAGGTTCGAATAAAAACTATTCTGCTGGATGTTGTATTGGTTTAACCCAAAATAAGATTCCTGTTTGTGATAATTAAAGGAGTTTTGGAATCCGATGCTCTGGTAAGGCATATCGGGAAACACATAACCGATTTTTGAAGAAACATCCACTTTATCGGTGTTAATTTCGGAACCCCAGTAATTTTTAGTGAACTTGTCCCGGTCCGGATCAAAATCCACCTGCCCGGTTTGTTTCTCATCTCTCATATACCGGAAATTGATAAAACTCACCCAGCCTTTTTCGGCATTGTTATATTGCCAGCGATTCAGCACGTTAATTTGTTTTCCCAACGGATTGTCCAAGAAACCATCGTGATTCATGTCGTTTTTGGCCACTCTCGCATTTCCGTGAAGGAAAAGACTGCTGCTCCATTTATCGGATATTCTTTTATTAAAATGGGTATTCAGCTCAAACCGGCTGTCTGTAGAACCGTAAGCATTTAAAAAGAACGGAATGTCGTTTGCCGGTTTTATCAACTCGGTATTGATCTGTCCGGAGATACTTTCATATCCGTTAATAACGCTTCCGGCGCCTTTCGTTACCTGAATGCTTTCCACCCAGGTTCCCGGGGTAAAAGACAGTCCGTATGCCTGTGAAGCACCGCGAACCGAAGGGATGTTTTCTTCCGCAATTAAAATATACGGACTGGTTAATCCCAGCATTTTGATTTGTTTGCTTCCGGAAATCGCATCGGAGAAATTCACATCGATCGAAGGATTGGTTTCAAAACTTTCCGAAAGGTTACAACAGGCTGCTTTGAGCAATTCTTTGCTGCTCATCGTAACCACATTGGCTGTTTTTACATAGGATTTTTGCAGACTGTTTCGTTTGGTGGTAACCACAACCTCTCCCAATGTTTTGGAAGGTTTTATTTTCTGTTTGATTGTTTGAGGCGCATTGATTTCCAGCGTTACGGCTTCATAACCGATATAACTGATGAGCAGCTGGTTGTTTTCTTTTGAAAAAGGCAGGGTGAAAAAGCCATTTTCGTTGGTGGTTACACCAATAGTAGTATTCTTCCATGATACGGAAGCTCCAATTACGGGCAGATTCTGTTCATCTGTTACAGTACCCGTTACATTCTCTTGTGCTGTCATGATGTTTACACACAGCAAAAGAAAAACCATAAAGTATTTATGCATGATTTTAATTTTTAATGTTTGAATAATCGGTTTGCCAAAGGCAAAAATTTCAAAGCATTAAAAATTAGGCGTAGAATATGTACTGGCAATAGAGCTTAAAGAGCGGCGGCGCATTGCTGTCACAGTAAAAAGACGGAGCGTCACTGTTTACCACAGCCGTTTCCACAGCTTCCGTAATTTCCGGTTTCCAGCTGTCTGCAAATGTGAAGGCTCCCAAATCCAGCTGGAAGCTCTTAACAATAATGTTATCGGTAGTATTTTTCTTTAAATCGACTTTGCTGTTTGAGCAGCAGTCGTCTTTTTTCCCGGTAGCAGCACAACAGGAGTTTTCCTCCTCTGCAATTTTTACGCAGGGTACTTCCGATTTGTAAGCCAATGAAACGGAAGCAATTTCTCCTCCACAGTAATGCACATTAAAAGCCAGTCCGACATTGGAAACCAATATCAGCATCGCTAACAGTAAACTTATGTGCCTGTTTATTTTCATCAACGCAAAAATAGTACTTTTTTTAATCCTGCAAACCAAAATAGTCTTAAGGTTTTTACAATTCAATTATTTGCTCCAATTCGGGGATGACACATTCCAGATGTAATTTTGCTTCTATTTTTTCTTTCAGCACGGTAAATCCGTCTGCTTCGCCATGCATTAAGAATACTTTCCGGGGTTTGTCTTTCAATTCCGATACCCAGTTGATCAGGTCTTCCTGATCGCCGTGGGCCGACAATCCTTCAATTTCTATTATCCGGGCCGCAACCGGGTAATATTTCCCGTGTATCTTAATTTCTTTTTCGCCTTCAAGCAATTTCCGTCCGCGGGTACCTTCTGCCTGATAGCCCACAATAATAACGGTTGTTTCCGGAAGTTCAATATAGCGTTCCAGGTAGCTCAACACCCTGCCTCCGGTTATCATGCCGCTGGCGGCAATAACCACTTTCGGCCGGTTGTCATAAATGGCTTCAATGGTATCTTCATACTCGGTTATCATCGTAAACATACTGCACATTTCTGCACTTTCTTCCAGCTTCATTTTATGCCATGCCGTATTTTCGGTAAAAATATCCAGGACTTTAAGCCCCATAGGCGTATCAATAATATAAGGCATATCCGGAATTTTTCCTTCTTTTTTCAGCTGCCAGATCAGGAACATGATGGTTTGCGCCCTTTCTACTGCAAAACTGGGAATCACCACATTGCCGTTCTTGTTAAATGTATCATTAATACAGGCTTCCAGTTCTGCTTTAGGATCGTTATCCGGATGCAGTTTATTACCGTAAGTACTTTCCAGGAAAACATAATCGGCCTGTTTCGGTTTTACCGGAGGAAACATCAGCACATCGTTATCCCGCCCTATATCTCCGGAAAAAACCAGCTTCTTCCCTTCTATCGTTATGGCTATCGAACAGGCTCCGATGATATGACCGGCATAGCTGTACTCGACAAAAATATCCTCTTCTAATGTAAACGGTTCATCTATGTAAACGGTACGAAACAGCGGAAACACTTTTTCGGCCTGTTCAACCGTGTAAAGCGGTTCTGCCGGATTGTGTTTCGAATAATGTTCTTCGTTTGCCTTTTCGGCTTCTTCTTCCTGAATCTTCGCACTGTCTAAAAGGATCAGCCGGCTGACATCTTTGGTCGGATTGGTACAAAATATCTGCCCTTCAAATCCCTGGTGTACCAGCCGCGGCAACCAGCCGCAGTGATCGAGGTGTCCGTGTGTGAGCAGTACATAATCTATTGTGGATGGCAACACCGATATCGGGTTCCAGTTTAAATCCCGCAACGCTCTTTCGCCCTGAAAAAGACCACAGTCCACCAATATCCGGATTCCGTTGCTCTCAATCAAAGTTTTTGATCCCGTAACGGTTCCTGCACCTCCTAAAAACTGAATTTTCATAGTCTAATCATTAAAAATTACACATTTATTTCCGATGTATTCACACAGCTCGGAAGCTTCCCTTATAATATTTCTGATTCTGTTCGAATGGACATTAATATCCGAAAGCAGCTGGCTGTTCTCGATAAGTTCGGATGCCAGCAATACATTACTGATCAGTAGTTTTTCTTTTTCGGCCTGCGTGAGTGTCGTCAGGCAGGTTATCGGAAACAATCCGCTCTGCTCGATTTTATATTTCAGACTTTCCTTATCCGGATAGTCCCAGCTGATCATTTTCAGATCGGAACAGCGGCCAAACTGCAAAGCTTCCGAAGTGAACCGGTTATTTGTAATCACCCAGCATTTGCTGATCGTGTCACTCTGACTGAATACGGAATGGGTTTTATTTTTCAGGTCATTAAACCGGGAAAGGATGTACATGGGTATTTTAACATCGGATTTTACATCGTTGCGGCTGTGAAATTTACATTCCACCATACCTACTTTCAGGTCTTTTTTTACCAGCACATCGATTTCGTGTGTCACACATTTCCCGTTAAGTATCAAATTGGTTTTGGCTGTATATCCTTCTGTTTCGAAAAGTAACGCCACATATTTTTCAAAGAAAAAACCGGCCGGACCCAAAGCCTGAACCGCCGCTTTCAGATTGTAGCGCGCCGCATGTACTTTGGATGATTTTTTGAGTAACTGAAAAGCCAGTCTGTATATCTTTTTGGTGGGCATACCATCGTAGATCTCCTGTTCGATAATGTTCAGGATTTCATTTATCTTCTCTGTACCGGCACCCGACAGATGAAGTGATTTCCGAAGCTTCTCACTGTCAAATTTTACAATATCCCCGGACTGCTTTACAACTTTCATCCTTTTAAAAAAGTTTGGTTACTTCCTTAAAGGTACAAAAAATATTATGAATTTTTCTGCTGATAATAAAACGCCGGAATAAACAAAACCAGGAATAACGGCTGAATCAAAAACCTCCGGATATAAAAAAGGAGCATATAATCCGGTTTATCCGAACTGAGCAGTACCGCAAAAAATGCCGTGAGAAGTACTACCAAAAAGAAAACGTATAAAAGAGCGGCCAGTTTTACCAATGACACGTCTTTAAAGATAAAATAAATAATGAGCAGGGAAAGTACCGTATTTAAAAAGTACCGTAAAAACAGCCCTCCGAATAAGGCTCCGGTATGGTATTCCGGCAAAACGGCTGCCTGGAATTCTCCTTTAAAAAAATCCAGGAACGGATCATAAAAAAGTGCGGCTTCAAAAGCCCGGATACAAACCAGTAAAAAAATCAAAACGGCAACAACCAGCCATCTTCCTTTATTTTCCGATAGTTTTTTTAGCATAACCTGAAAATTTTTGAACCCACAATACCCATAACACAAAAACTACTCCGTAAATAAAAAGCGGAAAAATCACGCCATGCAATAAATGTTCCTGCTCCGGATAGCTGTTTAAAGCAATCGTAATGAGTGCAATTCTAATAACATTCAGGATGTGGATCAGGAGTATTCCAATTACAATATAAAGTCCTGTTTTGAGCCATCGGGACGAAAAGGCGAAGATAAAGGCGGCAAACAAAATCATAATGCTAACGGCATTACAACCTTCCACTACCCGCACTACCGATTTGTTGTGCAGTAAAATATTGACCGAAGCTTCCGTTGGATTGGGTTTTGCAGAAGCCTCCTGGTTAAGGAACAGCAAGGTCTTTTCCACCTGGGAAGCAACCGCTTTTGTAATGCCGTCTGTTTCTCTGTTTTGAGCATCATACTGACTCAGATAGCACTTGTAGCCAACCGTGAGTCCTATATATAGGAGTAGGAATTTTATCAAAAAGATAAAAAAGGGTTTGTATTGTAGCAATAGATTTTTCAAACCGTTTATTTTTAACAAAAATATAAAAATTAAAAGACCTCAAATAAATACTTTTGCAAAAAGAATGTTATGAAATTTCAAGAATTAGAACCAAAAATAACCGCTATCGTTTCGCAAACGGAACTTAACAGAGCGGAAAAGTTAACAAACATCTGTCAGTTACTCAAAGACAATGTCGATTATTATGACTGGGTTGGTTTTTACTTCCGCAACGGTGAAAAAGAAGAATTGATTCTGGGACCTTATGTAGGTGCGCCTACAGACCATACGGTAATTCCTTTCGGAAAAGGCATCTGCGGTCAGGTTGCCGTTTCAAACCAGAATTTTGTGGTTCCCGATGTACAGGCACAGGACAATTACATTGCCTGCAGTTTTACAGTAAAATCGGAAATTGTGGTTCCTTTATTTGTAAATGGCGCGAATATCGGGCAGATTGACATTGATTCCAACGTACTTGATCCGTTTACAGCGGCCGACGAACGCTTTCTGGAGTTTGTAAATCAAGAAGTTGCAAAACTTTTTTAACGATGTTTGGTCATTTTATTTGTCAATTAAAAAAATAAATCTACCTTTGCACACGAATAGGAAAATCCTAATTCACTACATAATAATCATTTAAACAATATTAGCATGTATTTAACTAAAGAAGTTAAAGCGGAAATTTTCGCAAAACATGGTGGAAACGCTGTTAACACAGGTTCGGCTGAAGGGCAAATTGCTTTATTCACATTCAGAATTAGCCACTTGACTGAGCACTTGAAAAAAAATCGTCACGATTTTAACACAGAGCGTTCACTAGTTCTTTTAGTAGGTAAAAGAAGAAGCCTTCTTGACTACTTAAAGAAAAAAGATATCAACAGATATCGTGAGATTATCAAAGAATTAAACATCAGAAAATAATCACAAGAAAAGAGGTGCCCGCGCGCCTCTTTTTGTTTTGTATATTTTGACAGAAAAAGTTTGGTTTTTCATTGGGTATTAGACAACTACACAACAACAACGACAACAACACAACTAAAACCCATTTGTCTAATTAAGAATTAAAATTAATTTTATGGTTCCTAAGGTTACCCAAGAAATTATCGATTTAGGAGATGGTAGAACCATTTCTATCGAAACAGGAAAACTAGCCAAACAAGCAGACGGTTCTGTCGTGGTTCGTATGGGCGATGCAATGCTTTTAGCTACTGCTGTATCTGCCCGTACTGCCAGTCCAGGCATTGATTTTCTACCGCTAACTGTAGATTATCGCGAAAAATTTGCTGCAGCTGGTCGCTTCCCTGGCGGATTTTTTAAACGTGAAGCACGTCCAAGTGACCGCGAAGTATTAACGATGCGTTTAGTAGACCGTGTATTACGTCCGCTTTTCCCGGATGATTATCATGCCGAAACACAGGTAATGATTCAGTTAATGTCGCATGATGAAAATGTGATGCCGGATGCATTAGCCGGATTAGCAGCATCAGCAGCATTGGCAGTTTCTGACATCCCGTTCACAACTTATATTTCTGAAGTTCGTGTGGGACGTGTAGACGGAAAATTAATCATCAACCCAAGTAAAGAACAATTAGAGCAATCTGACATCGACATGATGATTGGTGCTTCTAAGGATTCTGTTGCGATGGTTGAAGGTGAAATGAAAGAAATTTCCGAAAAGGAAATGGTTGAAGCAATTAAATTTGCTCACGACGCGATCAAATTACAGGTTGAAGCACAGGAGAAATTACGTCAAGCTTTAGGTTTAACTGAAGTACGTACTTATGAAGAGGAGAAAAATGACGAGGCTATTTATGCCAAAGTAAAAGAAGCGGCTTATGCACAATGCTATGCTATTGCACAAGAAGGTACTTCCAAACAAGAAAGAGGCGAGAAATTTGCCAACGTTAAAGAAGAAGTAAAAGCTTTATTTACAGAAGAAGAATTAGCTGAAAATGGCGATCTAGTATCGAAATACTTTTCAAAAACACAAAAAGAAGCGGTTCGTAATGTAATCTTAGATTTAGGACTACGTTTAGACGGTAGAAAAACTACAGAAATTCGTCCAATCTGGTGCGAAGTAGATTATTTACCATCGACTCACGGATCGGCAATATTTACCAGAGGTGAAACTCAGGCATTAGCAACTGTAACTCTTGGAACATCAAGAGAAGCTAATATCATTGATTTACCATCAGAGCAGGGAGAAGAAAGATTCTATTTACATTATAATTTCCCTCCATTCTCTACAGGTGAAGCAAAACCATTAAGAGGAACTTCCAGAAGAGAGGTAGGACATGGTAACTTAGCACAACGTGCTTTAAAGAACATGATTCCTGCAGATTGTCCTTACACTATCCGTGTGGTATCAGAAGTATTGGAATCTAACGGTTCTTCTTCGATGGCAACGGTTTGTGCCGGAACATTATCGTTAATGGATGCTGGAGTACAAATCTCAAAACCGGTTTCCGGTATTGCCATGGGATTAATTTCCGATGACAAAACAGGACGTTGGGCGGTATTGTCTGACATCTTAGGTGATGAAGATCACTTAGGAGATATGGACTTTAAAGTTACCGGTACAGCTGACGGTATCACTGCTTGTCAGATGGATATTAAAATTGAAGGTTTAGCATACGATATTATGGAGAAAGCATTAGAGCAGGCTCGTGATGGACGTCTTCATATTTTAGGAAAACTAACGGAAACATTAGCAGCACCAAATGCAACTGTTAAACCAAAAGCACCAAAAATCATCAAAGTTGAAATCCCTAAAGATTTCATCGGAGCTGTTATCGGACCTGGAGGTAAAAACATTCAGGCGCTACAGGCAGAAACCGAAACAACTATCGTTATTAACGAAGAAGGTGATTTAGGTATTATTGAAATTTTAGGTACAAATGCTGCCGGTATGGACAGAGCAATCAGCGCTATCCAGAATACGATATTCTCTCCTGTTGAAGGTGAAACATACAACGTTAAGGTTGTTAAAGTTTTAGAATTCGGAGCTGTTGTAGAATTTGTTCCTGGTAAAGAAACATTACTTCACGTTTCGGAAATTGACTGGAAACGTATTGAAAACGTAGCTGACGTTATTAAAGTTGGTGATGTTTTTGACGTGAAATATATGGGTATTGATCCAAAAACCAAAAAAGCTAAAGTTTCTAAAAAAGCTTTATTGCCAAGACCTCCAAGAGAAGACAAAAAGGAGGATAAAAAAGACACTACTCAACAAGGTTAATTTTTATAGAAATTAATTCATAAAAGGCCCCGTTTCTTAACTGAGACGGGGCTTTTAAATTTTAACCTGCACATCTTTTTATACCGGAACCATTTCCCCTGAGTGCCCCTGTTTTTATTTCCATTTATAAAACAAATTCACTTTTTTAGTTTTTTTCTTTCATTTTTAAATTTAAATTCTACATTTGTAGAAACAACTCTAAAAACATAGAGCAAAAGTTTTTACCAACTGTACGTTTCACAGTTAAACTAACTAAACCCAAAAACCTAAAAACCCACCAAAACCTACCGGAACTTATGACCAATTTACAGAAAGAGAACTAACCAAGACCGGGACCACTCCACCATGAACAGAACAGCCGGCTGAACAGGAATACCGGAAATCTATGACGAATAACAGCCGTTAGTTAAAAGTTTATTACTTCAAACATGCGGATAGCATCATTAAGGATTTCTTTAATAATACCGCCTCTCAATTTGCCTCTTAAAATTTAACACTGTTCCTAAATGTTAATTTTTTCAAAAAGCATTTTCTATAGGATATTATTTATACTTTTGACGCCTTTGTTCATTATCAATTTATCAATCAATCCACTATTTTTATAAATGATATTCAAAAACCCACTTAAACCATTATGCATTATACTGCCATATTCTTTATTTCTTAGCTTTTTACAATTACAAGCCCAATCCGGCGAAATACAATTGGCAAAAGCGTATGACAGCATTGCAGGAATTCAGGGCCTCAGCATTAGCAACGGCCTGATCCACTCCAATCCTTATCCCGTTCAAAACGGTAAATACAGGTATTTTCGCTCCGATAAATTCGAAAAAGGAACCGTCATTTACAATGACCAGTATTATTATGACATCGATGTTAAATACGATCTCTACAATGATATTTTAATCTTCAAACCCGTAGGTGAAACCAACAATGTGGGAATTGAACTGATTCCGCAAAATGTCAATGCCTTTCTCATTAACGGCAAACGCTTTGTCAATCTCAACAAGGTTGTTTCTCCCCTGTTCACTTTTATCAAAGGCTATTATGAAGAAAACATCAGCGGTAAAAACTTTACGTTTTATATCAAACGTCATAAAGACCGCCGTGAAACTGTAACCGGAACAAGGATTTACAATGAATTTGAAAACAATGATGAATATTATGTTTACAGAGACAATAATTTCCACAAAGTAGCTTCAAAAAGTGATGTTATCGCATTATTTCCTGATCTCAAGAAAAAAATCAATGACATCTACAGCATGAACAAATCCATCGAAAAAGAAGACAAAACACAATTCTTTGAAGAGTTAATGCAAAAAATAAACAATTTACTCGAAAATAAAACCCATTAATAATGAGGAAATTTCTACTTACCCTATTTATTATAACTTTTAGCCAGTTATTGTTTGCCCAGGAAAAACAAAAATTATCAATAGAATTCAACAATACTGATATTCAGTCTGCTTTAAAAAAGATTGAAACTACCACTAATTATAAGTTCTATTTTGACAGCAGTTGGCTGGACGCATACAAAACACCCATTACTAAAAGCTATACAGACACCGCTGTAGACGAAATCTTAAGCGATATTTTTGCCAATACGGATCTAAACTTTTTTATAGACAATAAAAACATCATCCTGACCAACAACAGCATCATCTATGACAAGCTGGTGGACAATTATTTTGGAAATACCACAAAATCAAATCCAAATGAAGTGGTGATCCAGGGTGATCCTGTTTTTTATCAGCAATATGACGATGCGCAGGGAAATCCTGACACGCGAAGCAATTCTGTATCTTTAATTGGAAAAGAAGGCAAAAAAACAGGAAAGAAAACATTTGAACTTTCCGGTTATATCAAGAACACCAAAAACGGAGAACCGATATCGAATGTTGTTGTTAAGACTCAAAACAATGAGGCTACCGCAATTACCGATGAAAAGGGTTACTATAGCATGCAGGTACCTTCCGGCTTGAACATTGTTGAAATCGAATCTTTTACACACAAAAAAGTTTCCCGAAAAGTAATGATGTACAACAACGGTACACTAAATATGAGTGTAACCGAGAATGTAACCCAGCTGGAGGAAGTAAATGTGCGCGGAAAAAGACGTGAAGGAGCAAAAGGCAACATTGCCGGTGTGACCACGATCAATCTTAGAGATTTAAAGAATGTCCCTACTGTTTTGGGAGAAAGAGACATCCTTAAGATCGCGACAACAATACCAGGAATCAAAACAGCCGGTGAAGGATCGTCCGGAGTAAATGTCAGAGGAGGAAAAGAAGATCAGAATTTATTCCTTTTAGACAATGCTACCCTGTATAATCCGTCTCACTTCTTTGGTTTTTTCTCGGCAATCAACCCGTACACCATTGATAAAGCAGATATTTATAAAGGTAGTATCCCGGCAGAATTCGGAGGAAGACTATCGTCTGTATTTGACATCAGCACTAAAAAAGGCGATGTAAACAAAGTAACCGGTGAAGCAGGAATTGGTCCGGTGACCAGCAATGTGACCGTTAGTACCCCTATCGTTAAAGGAAAATCGAGTTTATTGGCCGGCGTACGTGCTACTTACTCAGACTGGATTTTAAAATCACTGAATGAAGAATCTTTAAAAAACAGTAAAGCCGGTTTTTATGACGGAATTTTAAAATACAGCCATCAGATCAACGATAACAACAGTATTGAAGCAACGGCTTATTACAGTCATGATTCCTTCAGCATCACGTCGGATTCACTATACAAATACAGCAACCGACTGGCTTCTCTGAAATGGAATCACAAGTTCAATGAAAAGCACAAAGGGGATTTGATCTTAACCAATACCCAATACAAGTTCAACATCGATTTTGATGAAGACACAACCTTAAAATCGTTTGATTATGGTTATAAAATCAACGAAACGCAGTTACAGTTAAAAATGGAATATGCCCGTGACAAAAAGCATACTTTCAGCTACGGACTGTCCAGTAAATTATACGGAATCGACCCGGGATACCTGTCGGTTAAAAACCCGCAGTCACCACTGTTACCGGTTACTATAGCCAGTGAAAAAGGATTGGAATCGGCTTTATTTGTTGGTGATGCTTTTAAAGTAACAGACAAGTTGTTATTCAACATTGGTTTACGTTATTCTATTTTTGCCGCTTTAGGTGCTTCATCGCAAAGAATATACGAAGACAATTTACCGAAAAGCGATGCTACCGTTAAGGAAGTACAGGCTTTTGGCAGCAATGAAGTTGTAAAAACCTATGGTGGTTTTGAACCGAGAATTTCAGCTAAATATTCATTTACCGAAGATTTTTCAGCAAAAGTGAGCTATGACAAAACCTACCAGTACATGCATTTACTATCCAGCAACACGACACAGTCGCCAATGGACAGCTGGAAATTATCAGACATCAATGTAAAACCGCAAAATGCACAACAATTCTCATTAGGTTTTTACAAAACACTGAGCGAAGGCTTGTTTGAAGTGAGCTTGGAAGGTTATTATAAAAAGATGAACAATATCCTGGATTATAAAGTAGGTGCCGAACTGGTATTAAATGAACATATCGAAACCGAACTGTTACAGGGTAAAGGAAAAGCTTACGGGGTGGAATTATTACTAAAGAAAACTACCGGAAAATTAAACGGCTGGGTTGGCTATACCTACTCCAGAACTTTTATCAAGTTAGACAGTCAGTTTGACGAGGAAAAAGTGAATAACGGGGATTATTTTGCTGCCAATTTTGACAAGCCACATGACTTTAGCGCTGTTTTAAATTATAAATTTACCAAGCGTTACAGTTTGTCGATGAACTTTATTTACCAGACCGGAAGACCAATTACCTATCCGGTAGGAACTTACCATTACGGAAATGCAGAATATACCCTGTATAGTGACCGAAACAAATTCAGAATTCCGGATTATTACCGTTTGGATATCGGACTGAATATTGAAGGAAATCATAAAATCAAAAAATTTGCACATAGTTTCTGGAACATATCCGTTTATAATGTGTTAGGAAGAAATAACCCATACTCTGTTTATTTTGTTACCAAAGAAGGAGAGATCAAGGCTTACAAAACCTCTATTTTCTCTATTCCGGTACCAACGGTAACCTATAACTTCAAATTTTAACAGCATAAAAGAATTCGATGAAAACATCCATTTTAACAAAACTCGTTTCATTTCTTCTTGTTTGCCTGAGCATAATGAGCTGTACGGATCCGTATCAAATGAAAACCGATACGTTTGAAGACGCCATTGTTATTGAAGCGACAATAACGAATGTACTGGAAAAACAAACCCTGAAATTATCCCGTACCTATCGTTTTGAAGATGCAGGACCTGTATTTGAAGAAGACGCAACCGTTACCGTTACTGACAGTGACGGCAACGTGTACAACTTCGTTGAAGAAAACGAAACGTATGTGTCCACAACTGCCTTTCAGGCTGTTGCAGGCAAACAGTACCAATTATCCGTTACCACCAGCGACGGCAGAAAATATGTGTCCAATCAGGAAATCTTACCGGCTGTAAACAATATTGAAAGTGTTGCGGCCAGCGTGCAAACGCAGGACAATGTGAGAGGTGTTGAGATCCGGGTAAAAAGTTTCGATCCTACGAACAGTTCCAAATACTACCGCTACGAATATGAAGAAACCTATAAGATTATCTCTCCTAAATGGAGACCTTATAAAGCAGTCATAACCGGTCCGCAGGAAATTGAAATCGTTCCGAGAACGGAAGAGGCACAAACGTGTTACAGCACCGATAAATCAACCGATATTATTTTAGTAAATACAAATGAAACTCAGGAAGACCGCGTCGATTTTGCAGTACGCTTTATTAGTGCTAAAAACTACATCATCAGTCATCGTTACAGTATTTTAGTACGTCAGTATGTTCAGAATTTACATGCTTTCACGTTCTATAAAAACCTGAAAAAAATATCGGGATCCGGAAATATACTCTCTCCGAATCAGCCCGGATTTCTGAGCGGTAACATTAAATGCGTTAACAGTCCTAACGAAAAAGTAATTGGTTTTTTTGATGTAGCATCCGTTTCCAGCAAACGAATTTTCTTCAATTATGCCGATCTTTTTCCTGGCGAACAACTGCCTCCGTTTAAGGTGAACTGTAACGAGATGGAACAAAATTTGTGCTTTAGTCCTGTCCCGACCTGTCATGGTGGTTCCATTATGTCCTATTTAGGCTCCAACACCATGGCTGTATATGAATATATGAGTGCTCCGGTATATGTTCTTGTACCGACACCTTGTGCTGATTGCACCTCGTTTTCTTCGAATGTAATACCTCCGTTTTGGGAATAGAAATGTATTAATAAGGCTTTAAGGATATATAGCTGTTACTTACCATTTCTTACATCGGATTATAGAAAATTATAATTTTATGAAAACAAAAGAAATACTCAAACTGATGTCGCTTCTGCTGATGTGCTTAGGCATATTAAGCTGTACAGATCCGTATCAGATGAAAACGGATACCTTTGAAGAGGCTATAGTTATAGAGGCTACAATAACCAATGTTTTACAAAAACAGGTTATCAAAGTATCCCGCACCTATCGTTTTGAGGATAACGGACCTGTATTTGAACAAAGCGCTCAGGTAACTATGACGGATAGCGATGGAAACCTGTACAATTTTGTTGAAGAAAACGGAGCTTATGCTTCCGCAAATGCATTCCAGGCAGTTCCCGGAAAACAATATCAATTAACGGTAATTACCAGCGATGGTAAAAAATATGTTTCCGATCAGGAAATGCTATCGCCCGTTAACAATATAGAAAGTGTAACTGCAAGTGTAGAAACACGGGATCAAAAGAGAGGTGTTGAAATTAAAGCACAATGTTTCGATCCTACAAACAGTGCGAAATATTACCGATACGAATATGAAGAAACCTATAAAATTGTAGCACCCAGATGGCGATCATACAAAATCCTTATTACCGGTCCTCAGTCGTTTGAACTTGTTCCAAGAACTGAAGAAGCACAAACATGTTATAGCACAGACAAGTCAACAGATATTATTCTATTCAGCACTGATGATAGTGAAGAAGCCCGTGTAGACTTTGCGTTTCGTTTTATCAGTGACCAGAATTATATCATCAGTCATCGCTACAGCGTTTTAGTACGCCAGTATGTCCAGAATCTGAATGCTTACAATTATTATAAATATCTAAAAAAAATATCCGGAACCGGAAGTATATTTTCGCCTAACCAACCCGGTTTTTTAAGTGGTAATATTAAATGTGTAAACAACCCTAACGAAAAAGTAATTGGTTTTTTTGATGTATCATCCGTTTCCAGCAAAAGGATTTTCTTCAATTATACCGACCTTTTTCCGGGCGAACATCTGCCACCTTATAAAATTAATTGCGACGGAATAAAACAAATTTTTTGTTTTACCCCCGGTCCCGGTTGTAACGGTGCACCGATGATGAACTGGTTCTATAATAATCTAATGTGTGTGTATGATGATGAAGAAGCTCCTAAATATCATTTAGTACCCACTCCATGTGCTGATTGCACCTCATTTTCGTCTAACTTAATACCTCCTTTTTGGGAATGAAAAAAAATATCTTATATATAGCACTATTAACGTCTTGCTTTTTTACACAAAATGTAGCCAGTCAAGGCAGTTCAAAAAGCAGCAATCTGATTGCTACCGCTAAAGAAACCGTATATCTTCACGCTAACACAACAACGCTTTTAACTGGGGAATCCTTTTACTACAGCTTGTACTGTGTGAATATGAATAATTATACTGCAAGTCCTATAAGCAAAATCGCTTATATTGAATTAATCGATGCCGGTCGTACCAGTGTTCTAAAACAGAAAGTGCTCCTTAAAAAAGGGATTGCCCAGGGCGATTTCTTTATCCCGACAACACTTAAAACCGGTAATTACAAACTGGTTGCCTACACGAACTGGATGCTGAACGGAGCATCGTCTGAAATCTCTCAGACAGACATTGCGATCATCAATCCGTTCCAGCCTTCGAAAGAATTTTCAAACCAGGAACTAAACAGTATTTTTCCGGTTGAAAAACGCAATCCTGAAAAAACTTCCAACGATGTTTTAGCCATTGAAACCAGTAAGAAAACATTTGCCAGCAGAGAGCAGGTGAACATTACGGTAAAGCCGGCAGCAAACATAAAAGGAAACTATTCCCTGTCTGTACGAAAAATTGATGCCTTAGAAATGGCTGCCAGAAAAAGTACTGAAGAGCTGCTTTCACAAAATAAAAACCATCCGGCGGCAACAGCTTCCAATGTTTTTTATATTCCGGAATACCGGGGAGAAGTACTGACCGGAAAAATAGTTTCAAAAAGTAAAACAACTGATGTTTACGACAAATCCGTTGCCCTGTCTGTTCCCGGAAAATCTTTTGGGTTTAAAATCGTGAATACGGATAAATCCGGTAAATTTATTTTTACGCTTGATGAACATCCGAACACTTCCGGTGTTATTATTCAGGTGGTGGCCGATAACCGCGAGGATTATGCTATTGAAATGGAAAATTGGAAAGGCTTTGATCTTTCGCAGTTAAACTTTCCTCCAAACTTCAGTTTAAACGCAAATTATAAAAAAGCAATAGAAAACCGTTCTACAGCTAATCAGATCGAAAATGCTTACTATACCAGAAAAAGAGACAGTCTTGAAGCAGCACCAAAGCAACTGCCTTTTTACAATCCGCTGCAAAAAGACTATATCCTTGACGATTACGAACGATTCAGCTCTTTTAAAGAAACCATTATTGAAATCACAAGAGAGTTATTTTACAGAGAGAAAAACGGCAAATATTCTTTGCACATCAGAAACAACACAACCAATGACGGTTCATTAGACATTCCGCTGGTTATGGTGGACGGGTTAATGATTCAGGACAACAGCGAGCTTTTTAATTATAACACGAATAATATTTATAAAATCTCGATTATCAGCAAACCGTATATCTATGGTTCGATGTCTTTTAGCGGCATCATCAGTATCATTACCAAAAGTTATGATTACCAGACCAAAGCTTCGGGTGATTTTATCAAAAAAACGGAGATTTCAAGACCTGTAAAAAACAAAAAATACCACAGCCCTAAATATGACGGTAGCCACAACCTGGAACGAATTCCGGACTACAGATACCAGTTATTATGGCTGCCGGAGCTGGCTGTTGCCAACGAACCTGCCAACGTTTCTTTTTACACTTCCGATGTTAAAGGAACTTTTGAAGTAATCCTGGAAGGTTTTACAGAAAACGGCAAACCGGTTTCCCTGAGAGATTATATAGAAGTGCAATAATTTTTAACCGCTGCATTATCCTGAATATTTGATTCTGAAATGCACAACAAACTTTAAAAGGCTATTACCATGGTAATAGCCTTTTTTTTCACTTATTCCGATTCATGAAAAAGAGTATTCCTTTTAAATGGTATCCCTTTCCGGATTAGGTAGGCATGGTAAAAACTGGGAACATCATACGTCCATTTGGGCAATAACAGTATGATCAGAAAAACATCCAGATGGGATATTAGTCCAAAAAACACCGCTGTTTTCATCGCCCAGCCGCCATAACTGAAACCGATTATCGCAACAAAAACCGCGAGCAAAGTCAGTCCCCATAGTTTGGACAGCAAGGCATGCGTACAGGTTTCTTTTCCAAACTTTGCAATACTGACCACATAAGTCATCGCTTCCATTACAAAAACAACCGTTATCGGAATTTTATAGGCCAGGATAACTTCCGGATTTAACAGCCAGGAGCACCAGCCCACACACAGCCAGAAAACCAGATCCGTCTGACTGTCCATCCGCCGTAATTGCGGCGACGACACGCCTGCTTTTCGTGCTGCGATGCCGTCAAAAATATCCGACAGCAGCCCTAAAACCATCAGGACAACCAGCTCAAAACGTATTGCTGCTCCAAAACGATAGGTCAGCGCGATCATAACAGGCCCCAAAAGAAGCCTGAATATGATGAGTACAATAGGGATTCTTTTCATCATCTAACTTTTAAATTGCCAGTTCACAAAAGGAAGCCTTCTTTTGCCGTTCGTATTCCACAATCCCAGCTGAACCCCTCTCAGGTTTTTAGCATTATTAAACAAACCGATCTGTACGCCGCGATACTCCCGGGATACATTTGAAACAGCCAGCTGCAAACCGCTCCCGGTATTGATCATGTTGGCAATCCCGCAAACCGAAATACCATTCATATTTTCGGTACTCAAGATTGCCGCGGTAACAGAAACACCGTTCATTTTATTCATCACAGAAACAACACAAATATTCAGTCCGTTAACCTGTGCTCCTGTCAAAAAGCCCCCCGAACTCACATTCAATCCGTTAATCCGGGTATGTATTATGGCGTCATCCCGCTTTAAAAAGGTCCTCCTTAAAGAAAAACTGTCATAAGGCTCCTTTCTTGCTCCAACAATAAGACTTTCAAATGCAATACCCAGTCCAAAAGTAAATAACCCGACTGCTATCGGGCTGGCTTCGATATTTAAACCGTTCACTTCCTGAAATTTTATTTTACTGTTTCTATAATGTCCCACACCTAAAGTCAATCCGTTTACCTTATTGACCCTACTGTGAATTGGCGACAAACTGAATATCCGGACACTGTCTGCCCGACTACCCTTTTCAGACAGTTCTTTAGCATACACCGTGCTATGCCCGTCACCAACAGCTGCAGCTAACTGCTCATCAGTTGTAACCTTTGCCGTTTCCTGCGACAAAACAGCGTTTGAAAGCAGCAGCATAAAAAAAGCAACGAATTTTAGTTTCATAATGTTCCTGTTTAGAATTACCATCCAAACCTATTGCAATTTTCACATGTAAAATTGTGTATAATAATATTTAAAAGTTTTAAATTTGTGATTATCGCAAATTATGAAAGAACAGGAAATCCTTTTAAAAGCTATCCGGAAACAGCTTCCGGACAATACTTCGCTGATTAACGAGCTCTCCGCAGTCTTAAACATAAGTTATGATGCCGCTCATCGCCGCATTTCCCAAAAAAGCAAATTCACCATAGAAGAAACTGTAGCCCTTTGCCGGCATTATAAGATCTCTATGGATACCTTATTTTTCCAAAACCGGAAAGTAATCGTAGAGAAAACGAAGGAAATCAATTCGATGGATGACATGATTGAATATTTCAAACACTCTTCCGAAAAATTACAACTGTTCACGGCACTTTCCGAAACAAAAATGTTTTATTCGGCAAAAGACATCCCGCTTTTCTATACTGTCGATGGTACGTTGCTGTCTAAATTCAAACTATATGTGTGGATGAACCTTCTGAACGGCAATAAAAACCAGGAATCCTTTGAGAAATTTTCAATTGACGGACAGTTGTCCGAATATACCCAGATCCTGAAAAAAGTGTACGAATCGGTTGAAGTACATGAAATATGGAACGACACGACCATAAACAGCAGCCTGCAGCAAATCTTATATTTTTTTGAAGCCGGTTTGGTCACCTTTCAGAATGCGATCGTATTATATGACGATTTAAAAGCCATACTGAATAAAGCAGAAGAAAAATGTGCTAAAAACCCCTTATATAACCTTTATTATAACGAACTGCTTATCTTAAACAATAATGTATTGTTAACTGATGGTAACCGGCAGGCGCTTTTTATCCCATATACCATGCTGGGCTATTTTATTACGGACGATGCCGAAACCTGTTCCGGCACGCAACGCTTTTTTTCACACCAGATCCAGAATTCAAAATCACTCAAACAGTCCGGCACTAAGGATCGTAAGCAATTCTTTAACAAATCCTTACACAAAATAGATTTTTATATCGAGCGTCTTAAAAACGAGATCAAAATAGATTTTTAAAATATTTTTTAAATTAATGTAACTTTTTTATAACCTGTTACGTATAATTACTGAATACTTAAAAAGAGGAGATTCTTAAATGAGACAACTTAAAATTACCAAGCAGGTAACTAACCGTGAAACTGCTTCCTTAGACAAGTACCTACAAGAAATTGGAAAAGTTGACTTGATTACCGCCGATGAAGAGGTAGAATTAGCACAAAGAATTAAAGCCGGAGACCAGAGAGCCTTAGAGAAATTAACAAAGGCCAACCTGCGTTTTGTGGTATCGGTTGCTAAACAGTATCAGAATCAAGGTTTAACTTTACCCGATTTGATTAATGAAGGTAACTTGGGGTTAATTAAAGCTGCACAACGTTTTGACGAAACACGTGGTTTCAAATTCATTTCGTATGCGGTTTGGTGGATTCGTCAGTCTATTTTACAGGCTTTGGCAGAACAATCTCGTATTGTTAGATTACCATTAAACAAAATTGGCTCTATCAATAAAATCAACAAGATGTATGCTTTATTAGAGCAATCTAATGAACGTGCTCCTTCTGCTGAGGAAATTGCAAAAGAACTGGACATGACTGTTAATGATGTTAAGGAGAGTATGAAAAACTCCGGTCGTCATTTATCCATGGATGCTCCGTTAGTGGAAGGTGAAGACTCTAATCTTTATGACGTATTACGTTCCGGTGAATCACCAAATCCAGACAGGGAACTGATTCATGAATCTTTACGTACAGAAATCGAAAGAGCTTTGGAAACCTTAACACCTCGTGAGGCTGACGTAGTAAGATTGTATTTCGGATTAGGTGATCAGCACCCGATGACATTGGAAGAAATCGGAGAAACTTTTGATTTAACCCGTGAGCGTGTACGCCAGATTAAAGAAAAAGCGATCAGAAGATTAAAACACACCTCCAGAAGTAAGATTCTAAAAACTTATTTAGGATAAATTTTATATGAAAATTAAATGTTTATTATATCTTTATAACTTGAACATTTAAGCTAAAAATATTTAAAGTAACAACAGTTTCAATAACTGTTCGTTTTTTGATTGATGATTGAAACTCCGGCTGATTACCGGAGTTTTATTTTTATAGCAGCTTTCATAGTCCTGTCAACAGAAGCCGGCTGCCGGATTTAACAATTCTTATGCACTTCTGTTCCTGATAATTTTAACATTATAACTATCTTTGCACAAACACAACACAACATAATGAAAAATAGTATTATAGCTCCTTCTGTACTGGCTGCTGATTTTGCTAATCTGCAACGCGATATAGAAATGATTAACAACAGTCAGGCCGACTGGTTTCATATTGATATTATGGACGGCGTTTTCGTTCCGAACATCTCTTTCGGAATGCCGGTTCTTGAAGCAATCAACAAACACGCTAAAAAAACAATCGATGTACATTTGATGATCGTAGATCCGGATCGTTATATCAAAACCTTTAAAGATCTGGGTACGGATATCCTTACCGTACATTACGAAGCGTGCACGCACCTGCACAGAACCCTTCAGGCAATAAAAGCAGAAGGTATGAAAGCCGGTGTAGCCCTAAACCCGCACACCAATGTCGCTTTACTGGAAGATGTGATTAACGACATCGATTTAGTATGCATCATGAGCGTAAATCCGGGATTTGGAGGTCAGTCTTTTATTGAGAACACCTATAAAAAGGTAAAACAGTTAAAAGAGATCATCACCCGTAACAATGCGGCGACCATTATTGAAATTGACGGTGGTGTAACCGATAAAAATGCGCGACAGCTGGTGGAAGCCGGTGCCGATGTACTGGTTGCAGGAAGTTTTGTATTTAAAGCTACAGACCCGATCGCTACCATTGCCGATTTAAAAAAGATCACAACCTTATAGTTTGAACATAAAAAAAGCAGTCCATCCGGACTGCTTTTTTGTTTTATATAGGTATTCCTTATTCTTTGATCAATTTGGTTTTAACAATTTCATTATTGTCAACATCAAACGTTTTTACCAGATACACTCCTTTATTTAATCCGGAAATATTAACCGGATAATTGTCTGCATCTGCAACAACCAGTTTCTGATCCATTACTTTTGCACCTTTTAAATCATAAATTTCAACACGTCCCGGCACAGCCTGCGTGGCATTGTAATTTACTCTTAAGTTAAAAGACTCCAAAGCCGGATTCGGGTAAAGGGAAACTTTATTATTTGAAATAAAACTCTCTGTTCCCAAGAATGCCTGGTAGTTAATGATAAATGGCATATCCACCGACAAGCCCGAACCTCCGTCTGCCAATGCTGCCCATGCTGTTCCACTGTGCTGTTTTGCATTCCATGCCGGTAAATTCACCGTTCCCGGAATCGTTACAGCAGGAAAGAAAATAGACGAATCATTGGTAGCATGAACCTGATAATCTACCCAATAGGTTCCCGGAGCAAGGTTAGCCGTGATGTTACCGCTTACACGCCAAACTTTACGGGTTGTACCGGCATTGTTATTCCCAATCCGATACATTAACGCATCTCCGCTGTTTGCAGCGCTGTAAACGTTTGTAATCAAATCTCCCGCAACAATACTTGAAGTTCCTACAGACGGGTCGCCGTTCCATATCTGAACTCTTAACTGGTCAATTGGCGGTGTTGTTCCCGTATAACTTGTCTGGTAACAGAAAAAGTCAACAGAAGTGACATTTAACGCCGAGGTAATTGTGAAATTATCCGCTAACCGGAAGTTACTGGTACCAGCCGTGTTGAAAATACCTCCGGATCCCAAAGTGGTATTGGTAACTCCGCCCACACTCTGTAATTCACTCCAGGTGTAGCCTGCCGGCGATGTTGAAGTACCGTTTGATGTAGTGGTACCGGTGCTCACAGCACCATTGTTGTAGAAATTCTGCGCGGAAGCAGTCACTCCTAATAAGGCCAAAGATAATGCGGCCAACACATTCTTTTGAGTAGTTTTCTTCATAATATTCAAATTAATTGTTTTTCAGCATTAAAATTAACAATTAATTTGAATATTACTCACTATGATAACAATATTAATACTGGCTAACCAAATATTTAATAAGATCTGTAGTCGTTACAATACCTACAAGCAGGTCGCCTTCCACTACCGGTAAGGCATGGAACTCTTTGTTCGCTAAAATTTCGGCTGCTTCTTTTATGGTACTATCCGGCGAAATCGTTACTAATTTCTTAGCCATTACCTGTTCAATAGTAAACATATTATACACGGTAGTATCGACAATTTCATCATCGTCGTCTACTGCATCCACGAAAGAAATGCGGAGCAAATCGGTATAACTTAACATCCCTACAATAACGCTGCCGCGAACTACAGGAATATGCCTGATGTTATTTTTTTTAAAGAGTAACTCCGCCTTGGTTAAATCATCAGACACGTTGAGTTTAACCACATTTTTAGTCATAATGGACGATACCGGAACACGATGTTTCATAACTTTATGTTTTTGATTATGAGCTAATTTAGCCTAATAAAGTTACAAAAACATTGACAAAAATCATGTTTAAATAGAAAGTTCTTGCTTAAAATTCCACCGATCCGGTTAATTCTTTTAAAGCCACTTCTGAAATTTTTGCCTGGAATTTTGCCGCACTATGACGCGTACGTGCCGTAATATAGTTCAATTGTGCATTACGGAATTCTATAGTAGTGATGGTACCGATTTTGAATTTTTCCAAAGTAATTTCCAGATTCTGCCGGGCAATTTCTTCGTTCTTTTCTTCCAGTTTGGACAGTTCCAGATTGGTTAAATACGACTGGTAAACCGTTGCCAGCTGAACATTCAGATTCTGCTTTTGTTTATCCAGCAGAAAGCTTGAGTTCTCAACCTGCAAATTGGCTATTTTCTCATTACGGTGCTGTAAAAAACCATTGAAAATATTCAACGTGGCACTCAATCCGTAATTCAGTCCTTTTGTAGAGGATTGGGTCACGAAACCTAAACTGGATTCCGTTTCCGAAAAATTATAACCGGTATTGACCCGCACCACCGGGTAACGGCTCGATTTCACTTGTTTTAAATCGAGTTCCGCCACTCTTTTATTAATAATGGCTATTTGTACATCCGGGTTTTGTTTGTCGGCTAAAGCGATCAAATCGACCAATACCAGCTTGTCATCAATTTTCACGGTTTCCACCACACTAAAATCGGTGGTAACCGCTCTTGCCAGCAATTCGTTTAAAGCCGATTTTGTATTGGCAAAAAGTTCTTTCTGGCGCAGTAAATTTGACGCATCCGTATTCAGGTCCACCTGTGCATTCAGCACTTCCAGTTTGGATGCTTTCCCAATTTTAAAACGGTTATCTGCCGTTTGCAGTCTTTGTTTTGAAATAACGATAGTGGTATCCAGCGTTGCCAGCTGTTGCTGTTGCTGTACCAGATCATAATACATGGATAATACATCGGCAATTTTGGTTACTATAGCCGATTTTAATTGTGCTTCACCCTGCTTTTCCAGTTCTTTCAGCTGATCGTAACGGGCAAACATTTTAAATCCGTCAAAAACGGTCCAGCCTAACGTAACGCCATAATTCAAGCTGTTGTTTTTGGCATTATCCAGTTTTCTTTCCGTTCCGTCCGCCTGTGTTTGCGTCGAATTCTGGATATTGTTGTTCTGGGTTAATGTGGCGTCCAGTTTGGGCAGCATTCCGGCATTGGCAATGCCTACATTTTTTTCACTTATTTTAGCCTGATTCGCTGCTATTAAAATATCGTAATTGTTTTTCAGCGCAATTTCAACAGCTCCCTGCGCCGTTAAAACTTCCTGCGCATCAACCGTTCCGACAAATAATACCGCTATAAAAATAAATAGATAACTCTTCATAATTAATCCTTAATATTATCAAACTCCGGGCGATGTTTACGGGCTCTGGACCACATTAAATAAATAGCCGGAATAACAAATAATGTCAACACCAATGAGAATATCGTACCTCCAACGATAACGATTCCCATACCCATTCTACTTTGTGAAGCAGCTCCAAGCGACATCGCAATTGGCAGTGCACCCAAAGCAATCGCCAAACTCGTCATCAGGATCGGTCTCAAACGCGATTCGGCAGCTTCCACTATTGCTTCATATTTATCTTTTCCTTCCTCCCTCAGCTGGTTGGCAAACTCCACGATTAAGATACCGTTCTTCGTTACCAGACCAATTAACATAATGGTCCCAATCTGGCTAAAGATGTTCCAGGTCTGACCAAACAGCCAAAGCGACAATAAGGCTCCGGCAACCGCCATTGGAACGGTCAGGATAATGATAAAAGGATCTATAAAACTTTCAAACTGTGCCGCTAAGATCAGGAAGATCAGGAGCAGGGCCAAACCGAAAGCAAAGGAAGTATTCGAGCTACTTTCCACAAAGTCGCGGGATTCTCCTCCCAGATCGGTTGTAAAACTATCGTCCAGTACTTTCGCACGTACTCGCTCCATGGCCTCAATACCCTCCCCCAGACTTTTCCCCGGTGCCAGACCAGCCGAAACGGTAGCCGACATATAACGGTTGTTGTGGTACAATTGCGGCGGACTGCTTTGCTCTTCAATCGTTACCAGGTTGTCCAGCTGAATCAACTGTCCGTCTTTATTACGCACAAACATTGATGTTAAATTCATCGGAGCACTTCTGTCTTTTTTATCAAACTGTCCCATTACCTGGTACTGTTTTCCGTTCATCATAAAGTATCCGAAACGCTGGCCGCTCAAAGACAACTGTAAGGTCTGTGCCACATCAATTACCGAAACACCCAGGCTTTGGGCTTTTTCCCGGTCAATGCTCACATAAATTTCGGGTTTATTGAATTTCAGATTCACATCGGTAATGGAGAAGGTAGGATCTTTCGATATTTCATCCATAAATTCCGGAATCTTTTCCTGCAATTTTTTAAAGTTCGGCGCCTGAATGATGTATTGAATCGGCAATCCGCCTCTTCTGTTTACCGCAATAGTAGGCGATTCCGAAACAGCGACTTTTGCTTCCGAATATTGTTTTGTCCATTTTGACAAATCATCTGCGATTTGCTTCTGGGTTTTCTTTCTTTCATTAGGCTCTACCAGTGACAATCTCGCCACACCACTGTTCACCGATGACGAACCAAATCCCGGAGAGGTGATAATCAAACTCACTTTCTTTTCCGGTACCGAATCGTTAATCAGCTCCGTTAGTTCCGTCATAAAACGGTCCATATAATCGTAGGTTGCCCCTTCCGGAGCCGTTACCCTAAGACTCAGAAAGCTTCTGTCGTCATAAGGTGCCGTTTCTTTCTGAATGATGGTAAAGAACAAAGCAATTAAACCGATACAGCCTATCAGGATCGGGAAACTCAGCCATTTTCTTTTTAAGAAACCTACTAATGAATTGGCATAGCCTTTATTCAGTTTTTCAAAATAGGGTTCGGTAAGGTTGTAAAACTTCGATTTTTTCTGTTCGCCGCCTTTCATCAGGTAGGCATTCAGCATAGGGGTTAACGTCAGGGACACAAAGGCTGAGATCAATACGGCAGCCCCGATAACCACTCCAAATTCCCGGAACAGTCGTCCTACGAATCCTTCCAGGAAAATCACCGGTAAGAATACCGCAGCCAGTGTAACTGAAATTGAAATTACGGCAAAGAAAATCTCATTCGATCCTTTTACGGCAGCTTCAATAGGGCTCATTCCCTCTTCAACTTTCTTAAAGATATTTTCCGTTACCACAATCCCGTCATCGACCACTAATCCCGTTGCCAGTACAATTGCCAGCAAGGTCAGTACATTTACCGAGAATCCGAAGATATACATGATAAAGAAGGTCGCAATTAACGAAACCGGAATATCAATTAACGGACGGAAGGCAATGGCCCAGTCTCTAAAGAAAAGGTAAATGATCAATACTACCAGGATAACCGAGATTAACAGGGTTTCCGCTACTTCCAATACCGCTTTTTTTACGAAAACCGTATTATCAATGGCAATATTCAGTTTAAAGTCTTTCGGAAGGTCTTTTTTTAACTGGTCGTACTGCACATAAAATTTTTCGGCTATATCCAGATAGTTGGTTCCCGGTTGCGGGATAATAGCCATACCAACCATTGGCTGACCGGAGTCGCTTAATTTTGTTTCCAGGTTTTCCGCTTCCAGGGATGCTTTTCCAACATCGCTTAAACGGACAATTTTATCACCAGCTGCACGGACAATAATATTGTTGAATTCTTCTTCCGTCGATAAGTTTCCAATTGTTTTTACCGTCAGCTCTGTATTTTCACCTGTCAGTTTACCCGATGGCAATTCGACATTCTGCTTGTTCAGTGCATCCCGCACGTCCGAAACGGTACAGCCGTATGAAGCCAGTTTTACCGGATCGATCCAAAGCCGCATTGCATATTTGCGCTGTCCCCAGATCTGTACGCTACTTACTCCGGGAATGGTTTGCAAACGCTGTGCGATAACATTATCGGCATAGTCGCTTAATTCCAGTACGTTTTTGTTGTCACTCTGCACCGTCATCGTGATGATGGGCTCCGAATCGGCATCTGCTTTCGAAACTACCGGCGGCGCATCAATATCCTGCGGCAGGCTTCTTACAGCCTGGGCAACTTTATCACGCACGTCATTCGCCGCTTCTTCCAGGTTTTTATCCAGGTTAAACTCAATGGTAATATTACTGCTTCCCTGGTTACTTGAGGAAGTTATATTCCGGATACCGTCAATCGAGTTGATTGCTTTTTCAAGCGGTTCGGTGATCTGCGATTCGATAATATCGGCATTCGCGCCGGCATAGCTTGTTCGTACCGAAATCTGCGCCGGGTCAATAGACGGGAATTCGCGGACTCCCAGATAGGTATAACCAATTACTCCGAAAAGTATCAACATTAAGTTGATTACTATCGTCAGAACCGGTCTTTTGATACTTATAGTAGATAAACTCATTTTGATGTTGTATGCATTACTTTAAGGCCTGCGGACAGGTCTTAAATATTATTTTAGGGTCACTTTTACCGGAGCATCATTTTTCAGGGTCATCACTCCGCTTGTCAGAACTGTATCTCCTGCTTTCAAACCAGAAGTAACCAGAATATTTTTATCGGTTCTGGCCCCTGTTGTCACAACAATTTCTTTTGCTTTTCCGTTTTCGGAAATAAATATTTTCTTACCGTTCTGAATTGGAATCAACGCTTCCGTAGGTACCAGAAGGGCATCATTGATGTTTTCCAATGGCAACGCTACGTTTGCATACGTTCCCGGCAACAGTTTTCCGTCCGGATTTTCTGCAACCGCTCTCATCTGAAGGGTACGGGTAGTCACATCCACTTCCGGCTCGACCGCGTAAACTTTTGCTTTAAACTGTTCTTTGGAACCGGCTACCGTAAAGCTAAGGGTAGCATTTACTTTCATTTGTGTGGCATATTTTTCCGGAATCGAAAAAGTGATCTTCACCTGGTTCATGTTTACCAGTTTTGCCACTACTGTAGTGGGCGTCACATAGGTTCCTTTTGAAATGGAACGCAATCCTATTTTCCCTGAAAACGGAGCCTTAACGCTCGTTTTGGCAAGCTGTACCTGAATAAGCTGGGTTTGTGCCTGAGCCGAACGGAAATCGGCGCTGGCAATATCGTATTCTTCCTGGCTGATGGCCTCTTTTTGTAGTAGTAATTTTGCTCTTCTTTCGTTTTCCGAAGCAAGAGCCTGTTTGGTTTTTGCCTGTGAAAGCTGTGCTCTTAATTCAAGGTCGTTAATCTTAAAAAGTACCTGTCCCTGAGTAACGTGTGTGCCTTCATTAAAGTTAATGCTTTCCACTATTCCGGAAACTTCACTTCTGATTTCAACCTGTTCATTGGCTTCAATGGAACCGGAAAGGGATAAATTATCGGAGAAAACCTGTGGTTTCAGGACTATTCCGGCAACCATAGCGGCTTTTTTACCATCGCCTTTTCCTTTTCCTTCACTATTTTTTTCTTTGTTGGCAGATATACGATATGCTATCAATCCTCCTAAAGCTACTATCAGAACGAGATATACAATATTCTTAACTTTCATAGTTATTTTTTATAATGTAGTGTTATAGTAAGTTTTTGCTATACGAAACAAAGCTAATTTTTAAAAACTGTATTTCTTCAATCATTAAATTTTATTTAACAATATTTTTAGAAATTTAAATTTATCACAATCAAGCTGCAACATTTACCGGCAAATTTGTTGTTTTTTCAAGCAATCAGTAATGCTCCTTAAAATTGATCATCCTTTTTACATTGCTGTATAATTCCGGGAAATACTGCTTAAACGTTTCGGGGGTTTCAAAAAAATATTCCAGAATTACAGCCAGGAATTCGAATTCGTTGGTAAAGGCATAATTCCGGAAATAACCGGATGCCAGCAGTCTGTTCCGGTTGGGTTCGTGTTTCACTTCTTCTATGATTTTCGCGCACATATCGGCAAAAATAACAGCACTGATGTCGTTGCTTCTCAATCCCTGAAAATGCAGGGCATGTGTAAATTCGTGAAGCCCGAGATTCAGGTTATCGTTTTCGTACAGGTATCCTTCTACAAAGTCTTCCCATGAAAACACGATTGCTTTTACGGCCGGATTGAATTCGCCTTTGTGATATTCGCCTTTAGACGTCGAATAATACCGTGTTGGAAAAATAATAATTTTATCAAAAAAGCGGTACAGGTACTGCCGCATTCCGAAAGTGAGCATTGTGGAAGTCGCTGCAATGAGCACTTTCATCTCTTCGCTTACCACGAGTCCTTCTTTCCCGATAAACCGGTATTTTGCTATAAAAACAGCAACGCGATGTTCAAAATAGCTTTTTTGCTTTTCGGGTAATCTCTGGTAAAAAGAAAATTTCGTTTGAAGGATAAACAACCGCTCATAGTTTAACCGCCTTGGAAAAGGGTAAAAATGAACATAAAACGGTTTCTTGAAGATATAAGCATAAAGGGGTTCCGTAAAGCGGACAAGGACCATCAGGAGGATCATCAGGAAAAAAAAGACCAGAATCATCTTTCCTTCCGGGGTGTCATTCTTATGATCTTGAACAAGCAAAAGAAAGAGTACACCCATTTATACCAGCTAAAAATTACTAAAAACACCCGTTTCAGGACTGTTTCCCATTGTACTTCCAGGAAAACAGCAGGAGCAATTAACGTGTAATTAATTACAAAACAATAAAAATCAAGTATTTAAACTTTAATTGTGACCGCGGAGGGGTTCGAACCCCCAACCCTCAGAGCCGAAATCTGATATTCTATCCAATTGAACTACGCGGTCATTTCATTTCAGGTTGCAAAGTAAACAATCTGAATTGAATTTTTATACTATTATGCCAAAAGCTTTTTAACAATTGTTGAAATAGTTTTCCCGTCAGCTTTTCCAGCCAACTCTTTTGATACCATTCCCATTACCTGACCCATGCTTCCCATTCCTGAAAAACCACCGTCGGCAATAATTTTAGACACTACTGCTTCTACTTCTGCTTCCGATAATTGTGCCGGTAAAAACTTTTCAATTACCGCCACCTGAGCCAATTCCGGCTCTGCCAGGTCTGCACGGCCCTGCTCCGAAAATATCGCAGCACTGTCTTTTCGCTGCTTAACCAGTTTCTGCAATAATTTTATTTCATCTTCTGCCGAGATATCTTCTTTAGCACCTGAAGAAGTCTGCGCCAGTAATATTTCTGATTTAATCGCTCGTAAAGCTTCTAAAGCAACAGTATCTTTTGCTTTCATGGCGTTTTTCATCTCGTCCATGATTTGTGTTTGTAAGCTCATCTTTTTTGAATATTAATTGTTTTGTTCTCCGGATGATCCGGAAAAGCCTCTTAAACAGCCTAAAGACTCTTTAAGCATCCTCAGCATCGGACAGCATTTGCTCCCGATTTGAATTGGCTTTGCGAAGATAAAAAAAATAACCCAAAATCAAATTTGATTTCGGGTTAAAGGTTTCTCAAAATTAGGTTAGTTAATCTACGTTGTCGTGCAGGAAGGAATTATTGGAACGCAACTGTAAGTCATCGTTACTATCCATCCCTAAAGACATCCGTGATTTGCTGTTATCTACAGGTGCCGAATTTAAATCAACGCCCATTCTTTTATAAGCCGGTTCTTTTTCCAATTCATTAACACGTGAAGCACTGTTGTTGAATTTATAATTGAACTCTTTCATTTTTCTTTTACGCTCTTCAGCCCGCATGCGAAGTGTTTCTTCAATTGTCATTTCCACAGGAGAAATTTCATCAAAAGAGGTATTTGGCGCTACCGGCTCCACTTTTTTCATTGTGAAGTTCAGTTCTTCCGCGATGGGCTCTTCTTTGATTTCAGCAACCGGTTTGGACGTGATCAGTTCATTCTCTTTCTCCATATAGTCCTCCAGAGAGTATTTTACTACTCCCGACTTATTCACTTCGGTAACCGGAACAACCTGTACCGGCTGATTCACTTTAATTTCTTTTGTTTCGTTGCTCAGCTCATACGATACTCTTTCCTGGTGAAAAGCAGCGGTGTTGCTGATAGGCAAATCAAAAGAGAACGTGATCTGCTCTTCTGTTTTCGGCACCACAAACTGCGGTTCAAAAACTTCAATTTCACGCACATCTCTCATTACCGGAGCAGCTGCTACTGGAGCTTCTTCTTTTACCGGAGAAACGATTTCAAAAAACACATCTAAATTATTGATAAAGTCTGCCGTTGGCAATTCTTCTTCAATAACCGCTGCTATCGGTTCTTTTTTTTCAAAAACCTCTGTTGTTTCTTCTTCTAAAGAGAAAACGATTTTTTCTTCTACCGGCAATTGCGACGTTGCTTCCGCAAGTATTGCCTGAGCATTTTCTCTTTCAATTGGTGATGAAAAATCAAATGATGGTAAAAACGGTTTGCTTGTTAAATCCTGAACCATTTTTTGCTCACCCTCTAAAGTGTGGATGATCTTTTTAGGTTCTGTATTCACGATATCCGCCTGTTGCTCTACATTAAATCCGGTAGCAATAATAGTCACTGCAATTGCATCACCTAAGGATTCGTCTTCACCAACCCCCATAATGATATTCGCATTGTGACCGGCTTCCATCTGGATGTGGTCGTTGATTTCTCCGATCTCGTCAATCGTAATCTCGTTTGTTCCGGATACAATCAGCAACAATACATTTTTAGCGCCTGTAATTTTATTGTCATTCAATAAAGGCGAATCCAAAGCATCCACGATAGCGTCTTTAGCGCGGGTTTCACCGCTCGCCATTGCCGATCCCATTATAGCTGTTCCGCTGTTTGACAATACTGTCTTCGCGTCTTTTAAGTCAATATTCTGCGTATAGTGATGCGTAATAACTTCTGCAATTCCTCTTGAAGCGGTTGCCAATACTTCATCCGCTTTCGAGAATCCTGCTTTAAAGCCAAGGTTTCCGTATACTTCTCTTAATTTATTGTTGTTGATAACGATTAAAGAGTCAACTTGTTTTCTAAGTCTTTCCACTCCTAACAACGCCTGCTCCTGACGTACTTTCCCTTCAAACTGAAAAGGGATCGTCACGATACCAACTGTCAGGATATCTCTTTCTTTGGATAACTGGGCAATAACCGGTGCAGCACCTGTTCCTGTTCCACCACCCATTCCGGCTGTAATGAATACCATTTTAGTATTCGTATCCAGCATTTTCTCAATTTCCTCTATACTTTCTAAAGCCGATTGCTGTCCTACTTCCGGATTTGCCCCGGCTCCAAGACCTTCTGTCAAACTAACGCCAAGTTGAATTTTATTAGGCACCGAACTGCTTTGCAAAGCTTGTGAATCTGTATTACAAACCACGAAGTCCACTCCTTTAATCCCTTGTTTAAACATGTGATTGATGGCATTACTACCACCTCCACCTACACCAATAACTTTAATTACATTTGATTGATTTTTTGGTAAATCAAATGAAATGCTTCCAAATTCTGAGTTGCTATTCATATCGTATCGGTTTTATTCTGCGTTATCTAAAAATTCTTTAATCTTATCTATATACTTGTCAAAAAAGCCTCTTTTTATTTTGTCCTTCGTTGATTCGGCATCAACATCTTTGGCGTTATAAACCGGCTTAACTGGCTCCTGTTCCTGTACTATCTCTTCTTCTTCAATTTCCGGCTCTCGTATTACCGGCTGTCTTACTTCAACCTTTGGCGTTTCCACTCTTATTTCCGCCAGTGGTGTTGCACTTCTGGTGTTGTTTCGGATACTGTTCATTACCAATCCCACTGCTGTTGCATATAACGGACTGGAGATCTCTTCATCCGAATTTCCGGCCAAATGCTCATTCGGGTATCCGATCCGGGTATCCATTCCGGTGATGTATTCGACCAATTGTTTGATATGATTCAATTGGGCTCCGCCTCCGGTCAATACTATTCCTGCAATCAGTTTTTTTCTTGGATCTTCATGACCGTACGCTTTGATTTCGGCAAAAACCTGCTCTACAATTTCCACTACTCTCGCATGGATAATTTTGGACAGATTTTTTAGTGAAATTTCTTTCGGCTCTCTTCCTCTTAATCCCGGGATAGACACAATTTCGTTGTCTTTATTTTCTCCCGGCCAGGCAGAGCCAAATTTTATTTTCAGCAATTCGGCTTGTTTTTCAATAATCGAACAGCCTTCTTTAATATCGTCTGTAATCACATTTCCTCCAAAAGGAATGACAGCAGTATGCCTGATAATGCCGTCTTTAAAAATAGCCAGATCAGTTGTTCCGCCTCCTATATCGATTAGCGCAACACCTGCTTCTTTTTCTTCCTGACTTAAAACCGCATCGGCAGAAGCCAGCGGCTCCAGAGTTAAACCGGATAAATCCAGTCCGGAACTCTTGATACATCTGCCCACATTTCTAATGGAAGAAGCCTGCCCTACCACAACGTGAAAACTTGCTTCCAGTCTTCCTCCGTACATCCCGATAGGTTCTTTAATTTCCGACTGTCCGTCGATTTTAAATTCCTGCGGTAATACATGGATAATTTCTTCACCCGGCAACATCGCCAATTTGTGTACCTGATTGATCAGTAAATCAATATCGGCATCACCAATTACTTCTTCCGGATTATTTCTGCTGATATAATCACTGTGCTGAATACTACGGATATGTTGTCCCGCAATACCTACCACCACATCATTAATTTTATATCCCGAATCTGCTTCAGCTTCAATAATTGCCTGCTGAATAGACTGAATCGTTTGTGTAATATTATTCACAACTCCACGAGCCACACCAAGGCTTTTGGATTTTCCTACTCCTAAAATCTCTAATTTTCCGTACTCATTTTTCTTGCCAATCATTGCAACAATCTTGGTTGTTCCAATGTCTAAACCTACTGCAATACTCTCTTTTTCCATATTCTAATTTTTGGTGCACACTACTTGTTGTGTAAACTTCAGATTTATTGTTTTATAATTTCCAATCAGGGTATCCTTTATCGCGTGTTGAAAAAAGGCTTTATAGTTATCAAACTTCTTGTCAACATTGATTGTTCTTCCGAAAAGAATCTGATAATTATAATTTCTGTTCGTCATGATAAGGCCACCGGTTGGTGAAATTTCTATCCCGATGATGTTTTTTTTCAGAAATTCATCGTCATGTATTTTTCTGAAAACATCGGTCAGCTGTTTCTTGTTTTCAGTGGTTATTTCACCTGAAATCAAAGGAACTCTTGCTGTAAAATTATCCGACAAAGGCATTTGATTACCCTCATAGTCAATATAATAAGAACTTCCTTCACTATCTACTCTCGCAATAGGGGTCTTTTGTGTTACGACAGCCTTTAGAGTCCCGTCAATAGTAGCAAACACCTCTGCTTTTGCAATCATTTCATTACTATCGAGAATATGCTCCAATCTATTCAAATCTAGCTTATCTTTCCTTATGTCCGTAACCTTGTTAAAATTTTGTATTAACAAGTTATCAACCGTTTCCGGCGTTATGAAAAGATTATTATCCCCTAAAAACCGGACTTCCGATTTAACCAAATGGCGGCTTTCATTCCGTTTCGATGAAAAGGAATACAGGAAAATCACTACCCCGATCATGAGTACCAATCTTACATCTGTCCATTTAATTTTTTTCATCGTTTTTATCCTTTTTAATCTATTTTTTTAGCGGTTTTCAATGCTGTTTTTATCTCCGGAACCATCTCTCCCACATCACCGGCTCCTATTGTTACCATCACCGGAGCATCCGATTCCTGCATTAATGCAAGCAATGCTTCTTTTGATACTAATTTCTTATTCGGATTCTCGATTTTATCCAGCAGCCATTGCGAGGTAATTCCTTCCATTGGCAGTTCTCTTGCCGGATAAATATCCATTAAAAAGATCTCGTCAAACTGTGACAGGCTCTTGGCAAAATCATCTGCAAAATCGCGGGTTCTGCTAAAAAGATGCGGCTGAAACACGGCAAGCACTTTCTGTCCGGGATACAACTCCCTTACTGCCTGGTGCACGGCATTTATTTCTGTCGGATGGTGCGCATAATCATCGATATACACAAATTCCGGTTTTCTGATCTGAAACGAGAAGCGTCTTCTCACTCCTTTGAATGTTAAAAAAGCTTTGGCAATGTCAGCCGTTGGGGTACCGTATGTTTTTGCCATCGCCAAAGCCAGCAATGCATTAGTCAAATTATGCTTCCCTGGTAAACCAAATTTCAAATCTTTAATTTCTTCGGTTGGCGTGCTTACATCAAACACATACCATCCGTCAATAATTCTGATATTTTTCGCTACAAACAGGGAATCATCATTTACACCAACCGTGATAGCTTCCAATGGCAATCCGTTTGTGACAAACAAATGCTTTTTATCTTCTACTTTATTCGCAAATTCAATAAACGAGGCTTCAATGGAAGCTTTATCGCCATAAATATCCAAATGATCGGCGTCCATTGAGGTCACACAGGCAATATTGGGATGCAGGTGTAAAAAAGAACGGTCAAATTCATCGGCTTCCACCACTGTTACCGTTTTTCCGCTGCCAATTAAATTGGAGTTGTAATTCTCTACAATTCCGCCCAGGAATGCCGTTACATCCACGCCGCTTTCGTATAAAACGTGGCCTAAAATACTGGATGTCGTTGTTTTTCCGTGCGTTCCGGCAACTGCAAAACAAAAGGTATCTTTGGTAATGATGCCTAAAACTTCTGCCCGTTTTTTCACCACAAATCCGTTATCCAGAAAGTAGTTCCACTCGGCATGCTGTTTGGGCACTGCCGGCGTGATAACCACCAATGTATTTTCTTTATTTAAAAACGCTTCCCCAATTTGCGCTACATTGTCTTCAAAATGGATCGCAATACCGCTTTCCTGTAATTCCCCGGTTAGATGCGTCGGCGTTTTGTCATAACCCGCTACATTTTTTCCAATGTATTTGAAATAGCGCGCTAAGGCACTCATTCCGATGCCTCCGATTCCGATGAAATAGACGTTATGTATCTGGTTTAAGTTCATTTTATATTGTTTGCCCGGCCGTTGCCAGCCCCGGCTTATTTTATCAATTTTACAATTTCATCCGCGATTTGCTTCGTCGCATCCGGCAAGGCCAGTTGTTTGATATTTTCACTCAACTGGTTTCGCATTCCTTCGTTGTCCAACAGGTTTTTAAAAACCGTTTCAAACTGTTCCTCCAATTCGGATTCTTTCAATAGCAAAGCTCCGTTTTTATCCACAATGGCTTTGGCGTTTTTGGTCTGATGGTCTTCGGCTACATTGGGCGACGGAATAAAAACAACCGGTTTCCCAACGATACACAATTCCGATACCGACGAGGCTCCCGAACGGGAAATCACGATATCTGCCGCAGCATATACCAGATCCATACGATCAATAAAGGCCACTACCTGCACATTTTCTTTTTCGGAAAAATGCTTGTATTCCTCAAAATACAGTTTCCCGCATTGCCAGATTATCTGGATGTTTTGCGCTAAAAGCCATTCCAGCTCTTTTGCAATTAACTGGTTGATTCTCCGGGCACCTAAACTTCCACCTAAAACCAGCAGTGTTTTTTTATGAGCATCCAGCGCAAAGTGCGCAATCGCTTCTTCTTTTTTGGAGGCCACCGAAATCAGATCCTGACGCACCGGATTACCGGTTAGCTTCATTTTATCTTTCGGAAAAAAGGCTTCCAGGTTTTCATAGGCCACACAAATGGCATTTGCTTTTTTACCCAGCAGCTTGTTTGTAATTCCCGGATAGGAATTCTGCTCCTGGATAACGGTTGGAATCCCCATACCGGAAGCCACTTTTAAAACGGCTCCGCTGGCAAATCCACCAGTCCCGATGACAACATCGGGTTTGAATTGTTTCAGAATCCCATAGGATTTTGCCAGGCTTGAGATCAGCTTGAATGGAAACATGGCATTCTGCAAGGTCAGTTTTCGCTGAATTCCGGCAATCCAAAGTCCTTTTATCGGGTAACCGGCCTGCGGCACCTTTTGCATTTCCATTTTATCCTGAGCACCAACAAAAAGGATTTCTGCTTTTGGAAAGCGAACTTTTAATTCGTTGGCAATAGCAATAGCCGGATAGATATGTCCTCCGGTTCCGCCGCCACTAATTATGAATTTAGGGTTCTCTTTCATTTTATTATTTTTTATTCAGAACAGCATTCATCGGATTATCTCCTACATCTTCAATCGAATAGTCTTCCACTGCTGCCAGTTCTTTATTTTCTTCTTCTAATTGTCTGTCAATAATGCGTTGTAACGCTTCTTCCCTTTGTTTCTTTTCTTCTTCTTCCAGCGCAATTTCTTCTTCTTTTTTGGTCACACTAAGAATAATCCCGATCGCGATACAGGTCATCCAGATGGAACTACCCCCGCTACTGATCAGCGGCAGCGTTTGTCCTGTTGTAGGCAACAGTTCTACCGCAACACCCATATTTACCAATGCCTGAAAGACAATTGGAAACCCTAAGCCAACGATAAGCAGTTTTCCAAACAGTGTAGGCGCTTTGTGTGCCGTAATCAGGAATCTGAAAAACAGCATCAGGTATAAAAACAAGATCGCCAATCCGCCTAACAAACCGTATTCTTCCACGATAATCGCGAAGATAAAATCGGAAGAGGATTGCGGTAAAAAGTTTTTCTGAACACTTTTACCGGGACCAACACCGTAAATTTTACCCGAAGCAATTGCAATTTTGGCTTTTTCTATCTGGTAATCGTCTTCATTCGGCTCATCCGAGCTAAAGCGTTCGATACGGCTCATCCAGGTATCCACACGATTGGGCATGGCATCCGGGAAGGCTTTTGCAACCAGTACGAACATGATTAAGCCTGCCAATCCTACTCCTATAATAACCCCTAAATATTTCATTGGGTATTTCCCGACAAAAACCAGCATGCAGACCATTGAAAATATCAAGGCCGCTGTGGAAAAATTGGCCGGCAAAATTAAGATTATTACTGAGAAAACAGGCAACCAAAGCTCAAAAAGTGACGACTGAAATGTATATTCTTTTTCTTCAATTTTTGAAAGGTACCGCGCTACATAAATCATCAGTACAATCAGCGCTAATGCAGAGGTTTGAAAACTCACCCCGATAAACGGAACCTGGATCCAGCGGCTGGCATTTGCACCCCCGATTGTCGTTCCCTGCACCATTGTATAGCCCAGCAGCAGTACCACTATGGGCAAGGCTACTTTTGAGATGGCTTTAAAATAGTGATAGGGTGTTTTATGTACAAAATAGATCAGGCAAAATCCAATGAAAATATGAACCAAATGTTTCATCAGATAGCCAATAGTAGAGCCTTTACCTACAACGTAAACAAGATTCGTACTGGCACTGAAAACGGGCATAAAAGAAAACAAAGCCAATAAGGACACGAATGCCCAGATTCCTTTATCGCCTCTTAAATTGGTTAATAATGCTTTCATTTTTTATGTTTAAACGATGGCAGCCCATCTGTTTTTTATTTTAAATTCCTTACAGACTTTGAACGGCATTTTTAAATTGCTTTCCTCTGTCTTCATAGCTTTCAAACAGGTCAAAACTGGCACAAGCCGGAGAAAGTAAAACCGTATCTCCTTTTTCGGCCATTTTTTGTGCTATTTTAACTGCTTCGGTCATGCTTGTTGTTTCTACCATCACATCCACCACATTACTGAATGCTTCAATAATTTTGGAATTGTCAACACCCAAACAAACAATTGCCTTAACTTTTTCACGAACCAGCGGCATTAATTCCGCATAGTCGTTTCCTTTATCAACACCACCTACAATCCAAACCGTTGGTGTATTCATGCTGTCTAAAGCAAAAAATGTAGCGTTTACATTCGTTGCTTTGGAATCGTTGATGTATTGTACATTCTGAATTTTCAACACTTTTTCCAAACGGTGCTCCACTCCCTGAAAATCGGATAAACTTTCTCTGATCGTTGCCTTTCTGATACGCATTAATTGCGCTACTGTTGTTGCTGCCATTGCGTTTTTTACGTTATGTTTTCCTTCAAGTGATAGTTCGTTTATAGGCATGATAAATGTTTGGTTGTTAATGTTCGTGTTAATAGTATTGTCTTTTATAAAGGCGCCTTCTTCCAGTGTTTTTGTCAGTGAAAAAGGGACTTTTTTTGCTCTTATCTCATTTTTGGAAAGCCAGTCCGTTATTGCTTCATCATCGGCATCATAAATAAGATAATCGTCTTCTGTCTGGTTTTTGGTTATTCTGAATTTCGCTTCGATATACAGGTTGTAATCATAATTATACCGGTCCAAATGATCCGGGCTTATATTCGTAATCACGGCTATATGCGGTCTGTAATTCACAATTCCGTCCAGCTGAAAACTACTTAACTCCAGTACGTAGGCTTCAAATTTGTTTTCGGCGATCTGCCAGGCATAACTTTTTCCGATGTTTCCCGCCAGACCCACATTCAAACCGCCTTGTTTCAGCAGATGATGGGTGAGCATCGTGGTCGTGGTCTTACCGTTGCTTCCGGTAATACCGACCGTTACGACATCGGTAAACTGATTGGCAAATTCTATTTCCGAAATAATCGGAATATTTCTTTTCATTATTTCTTTTACGATGGGCGATTTATCCGGAATACCGGGACTTTTCATTACCACATCGGCATTTAAAATCAAATCTTCCGTGTGCATCTGCTCTTCCCAGGGAATCTGATTCAGAATCAGTACTTCTTTATAATTGTTCCTGATTTTTCCGAAATCGGATAAGAATACCTCATATCCTTTTTTCTTCCCTAAGATCGCAGTTCCAACACCGCTTTCTCCTCCTCCTAATACTACCAGCCTCATACCTATCTTAATTTTAATGAAACCAATGAGAAAATAGCCAACAAGATTGCGACAATCCAGAAACGGGTTACGATTTTACTTTCGTGATAGCCCTTTTTCTGATAGTGATGGTGCAACGGCGACATGAGGAATATTCTTCTTCCTTCGCCAAATCTCTTTTTTGTATATTTAAAGTAAGCTACCTGTAGCATTACTGATAAATTTTCTGCTAAGAATATACCGCACAATACCGGAATCAACAGTTCTTTACGAACAGCAATTGCCAATACTGCGATAATCCCTCCAATGGTCAGACTTCCGGTATCTCCCATAAACACGGTTGCGGGATAGGTATTGTACCACAAAAACCCGATCAGTGCTCCAACAAACGCGGAGATATAGACCGTCATTTCTCCCGAATTGGGGATATACATAATGTTCAGGTAATTGGAGAAAATGATGTTACCGGAAACGAATGCAAAAATACCGAGCGTGAGCACGGATATCGCGGAGGTTCCGGCGGCTAAACCGTCGATTCCATCGGTCAGGTTTGCCCCGTTTGATACTGCCGTAATGATAAAGATCACTACCGGGATAAAAATCAACCAGGCATAGCTTTCATAGTTATCACCGGTCCATGCCAATAATTCGGCATAATCAAATTCGTTATTTTTAAAGAACGGGATTGTTGTAGCCGTCGATTTTTCTTCTGCCAAAGCCGGCGCTATTGTTGCCGTAGCGCTTCCTACATTGAAAATATTTTTAGTAGCCGTATCGGTTCTAACGGTAACTGCCGGGTGAAAATACAATACAGAACCTACAATGATTCCCAATCCAACCTGTCCGATAACTTTAAATTTCCCTTTTAATCCTTCTTTGTCTTTTTTGAATATTTTGATATAATCATCCACAAAACCGATGGTTCCCATCCATAAGGTGGTTACGATTAACAACATCACATAAATATTATCCAGTTTTGCCAGCAATAATACCGGAATCAACGTAGCCATGATAATGATCAGACCACCCATTGTTGGTGTTCCTGCTTTTTCTTTTTGTCCTTCTAATCCCAGTTCACGAACGGTTTCCCCGATTTGTTGTTTTCTTAAAAAGTTGATGATTCTTTTTCCGAAAATAGTCGAGATCATCAGTGAAAGAATTATAGCCAACCCTGAACGGAATGTGATATACTGGAAAACTCCAGTTCCTGGAATATCTAAGGTTTTATCTAAATATTGAAAGAAATAATACAGCATATCTTATTATTTATTGAGTTGTTCTAATAATTCTTTTACAATTTTCATATCATCAAAATCATGACGTACGCCCTGAATTTCCTGATATGTTTCGTGTCCTTTTCCGGCAATCAAAATGATGTCATTTGGCTGCGCTAACTGACAGGCGGTTTTTATGGCCTGTTTTCTATCGACAATGGAAAGTGTTTTTTTGAAGTTTTGCGGCTCCACTCCTTTTTCCATGGCTTCAATAATGGCTTCCGGTTTTTCGCTTCTTGGATTATCGGAAGTAAAAATGGCTTTATCACTCATGGTTGAAGCGATATTGGCCATGATTGGTCTTTTTGTTGTATCCCTGTCGCCGCCACATCCCACAACCGTAATGAGCTGTTCGTTTTTGGTGCGGATATCGGCTATCGTTTTTAACACATTGTCCAAAGCATCCGGCGTATGGGCATAATCCACAATAGCCGTGATATTGGTTTCGGAAACAATAAACTGGAAACGTCCTGAAACGCTTTCCAATTCACTCAGCAGGCGCAATACTTCCTGATTTTCCAATCCTAATTCTACCGCTACGCCGTAAATCGCCAACAGGTTATAGGCATTGAAAGAGCCGATCAATCGTACCCACACTTCCTGTTCGTTGATTTTTAACAGCAATCCGGATAATTGGTTTTCCAATATCTGTGCTCTGTAATTGGCATACGATTTTAAAGCATAGGTCAGTTTCTTTGCTTTGGTGTTTTGCAGCATTACCGTGCCGTTTTTGTCATCGCTGTTCACTAAGGCAAAGGCGGTTTTGGGCAGGTTGTCAAAAAACGATTTTTTCACATCGCGGTATTCCGCAAACGTTGGGTGATAGTCCAGGTGATCGTGTGACAGGTTTGTAAAAACACCGCCAACAAAATGCAGTCCTTCCGTTCTTTTCTGGTGAATTCCGTGTGAACTCACTTCCATAAAACAATAATCACAGCCTTCATTTACCATTTCATTCAAATAATGATTGATGGTCAGGGAATCCGGTGTTGTATGGGTTGCTTTGTATTCTTTAGTATCTACCAGGATTTTAACTGTGGATAATAATCCTACTTTAAAACCTGCTTTTTTAAACAATTGGTATAACAGGGAAGCAATGGTTGTTTTACCGTTTGTTCCTGTTACGCCAACGAGTTTCAGGTTTTCTGACGGATTGCCATAAAAATTAGCACTCATAAAAGCTAAGGCTAAACTGGTATCCTGAACCTGAACATAGGTTATGCCTTCGGCAGCCGTTTCCGGAAAATGCTCGCAGATCACTGCTTTAGCACCAAGACTTAAGGCTTTTTCAATATAATCATGACCGTCAGAAAGTGTTCCTTTTATCGCAACAAAAACATCACCGGATTCGATTTTTCTGGAATCAAATTCGATTTTATGCACAGCGATATCGGTTGTACCTTTTACAGCTTCGATGGCTACTTTGTATAATATGTTTTTTAAAGCGATCACGATAATTCTAATGTTATAATTTGATTTTTAGTAAATGCCTGTCCGGGCAAAATGGACTGTTGTTTTACTTTTCCTATTCCTTTTACTCTCACTTTCATTCCAAAATTTTCCAAAAGCGCAACGGCATCCATTCCCGCCATTCCTTTTACATTCGGAACGATGGTTTGTTTGTTCTGAACTTTATCATAATATGCCGCATAACTCTGCTCCTGGTTTAGTATTTTACGGTTCAGTTTTTTCACTTCATTGGTCGAAGGCACATCGGTAAATATCTTTTGGGCAATTCGTTTAAAAACCGGGCCGGCTACATCCGCACCATAATACAAGCCTTTGGAAGTATTCGGTTTGTGTACCACCACGATACAGGAGTATTTCGGATTGTCTGCCGGGAAATATCCTGCAAACGAAGAGGCATAATACATTTTTCCGTCGCCTTTGTGATAATCCACCTGGGCGGTTCCGGTTTTTCCTGCCATCGAAAAGTCTTTGGAGTACAGTTTCGAACCGGTTCCTCTTTTAACCACATTGGCCAAAACAGCCTGTACTTTTCTCAAAGCATCATCGGAGCATATTTTCGGGTTTAAAACCTGCGTATCAAACTTTTTAATGGTTTTATTCCATTCTTTTATTTCTCTTACAAATTGTGGTTTTACCATGACACCGTTATTGGCAACGGCATTATACAGGGTTAAGGTTTGCAATGGTGTTATCGAAACGCCATAACCAAAAGCCATCCACGGCAAGGCAACACCCGACCATCCTTTTTCTCCCGGCTGCGGAATAAATGGTCTTCCTTCTCCTTTAAACGGCAGGCCTAACGGTCTGTCCAGTCCCAGATTATTCAGCCTGTTTACAAACTGTCTCGGGTTGTCTTTATAGTTATCATATACCGCCTGTACCATCACGGTATTCGACGAAACTTCAAATCCTCTTGCCAGTGATATTTTTCCGTATCCGCCTTTTTTAGAATCGCGGACATGTCGGTTATAATAGGTTATATCACCACCTTTTGAATCAAATACTTTACTGGTATCAATTTTTCTATCGTCCAGTAAGGCAATTAAGTCAACCAGCTTAAAGGTCGAACCCGGTTCATGCGATTCGGCAACGGCATAATTGATGGTTTCATAATAGCCGCCATCGCTGGTGCGTCCCAAATTGGAAATCGCTTTTATTTCGCCGGTAGTCGTTTCCATTACCACTACACAACCGTGATCGGCTTCATAAAGCTCCAGTTGTTTCAGCAGTGCGTGGTGGGCAATATCCTGGATGTACACATCTATCGTTGAGATAATGTCATAACCGTCTCTTGGCTCCACTTCGTTGTTATCACTAATCGGTTTCCATTGATTTTTGGCAATTTTCTGCATCAATCGCTGTCCGTCTTTTCCGTTCAGATACGCCCCGAAAGCGCCTTCGATCCCTACTCTGGTCTCTTGTCCGCCTTCACTCTGACGTTCGTATCCGATTGTTCGTTCTGCAATTTTCCCGATAGGATGCTCACGAACGGTTTTTTGTTCGGTGATCATCCCGCCTTTGTAAGCTCCCAGATTGAAAAGCGGAAAACTTTTCATTCTCATGTATTGCGTATAGCTCAGCTTACGGGCAAGCAGGTAGTAGCGGTTTTTATTAGCTCTTGCTCTTCTCAGCTCCGTCTGGAAATAACCGGATGATTTTCCCAGCAGTTCGGAAAGCGAATCGGCAAGCGGTTTTACATTTTTTTCAAAGTCTTCTTTTTTAGAAGCTACAGCATCAAAACGAACGGTATAATTCGGGATGGAGGTAGCCAGCAAGCTTCCGTCTGCAGAATATACATTTCCTTTATTAGCCGGGATTACAAAGTTTCTTACCGTACGTTCTTTCGCCAGTTTGCGGTAATATTCTCCTTCCACCCATTGAATATTGGTGAGTTTTATAGCAACGAAAATAGCCATCACGAAAATCGCGAAGGCTACAATGTAAATTCTGTAAGAGATATTTTTATCTTCTACTGCCATATTTTTTTCAGAATATTCTTTTCTTCTTCTTTAACCTTTATCTTCTTTGGCGGAACCGACGAGGGAAAGATTTCCTTTTCTTCCATTTTTGCCGATATCGTAGATTCCATTTTCAGCTCCATCAGCTCCGATCTCCTGTCTACAAATTCCGACCGCAACTCTTTCACTTCACTGGTAAGCTCTGTGATCTGGAATGTTTTCTGTTCGTACCGGTGTGAATTTGCAATCATTATCATCGCCAGTAAAATCAGGAAAACAATAAACCGCCAGTTTTTTAAAGCATCGTCACTAATCAGGAACTTTGCTTTTAACAGACTATATACCCCTTCTTTCATCATTGCCATGGCTACTTCTTTATATTATCGTTTTTCTGCGATGCGCAACTTCGCGCTTCTGGCTCTGTTATTAATTGCGATTTCCGTATCCGTTGGAACAATCAGTTTTCCTATTAGTTTAAAAGGCACTTCAAAACGTCCGAAAAAATCACGTTCCGGCTCTCCTTCAAACATGCCGTTTTTCATAAAACGTTTTACCAGCCTGTCTTCCAAAGAGTGGTATGAAATCACACTCAAACGTCCTTCCGGGTTCAGAATCTCCAATGACTGCTCTAAAAATTCTTTCAGCACATCCATTTCCTGGTTTACCTCAATCCGGATTGCCTGGTAAATCTGTGCCAGTATCTTATTACTTTTATGAGCCGGCAAAAAACGGCTCAACACCTGTTTAAGCTGCTCGGTATTTTTTATCGGTTTTTCTTTTCTTGCTGTAACGATAGTATTCGCCAGTGCTCCTGCATTTTTAAGTTCTCCATAATCAAAGAATACTCTTCTCAGGTCTGCTTCATCATATTCGTTTACCACATTATAGGCACTCACCGATCCTTTTTGATCCATTCGCATATCCAGCTCTGCATCAAAACGGGTCGAAAATCCTCTTTCTGCCACATCAAACTGGTGTGAAGAAACACCAAGATCTCCCAGAATCCCGTCCACCTGTTTTACATTGTGAAAGCGCAGAAATCTTTTAATGAACCGGAAATTTTCATTTATTAAGGTAAAACGTGCGTCATCGATTGCATTTGCCAGCGCATCCTGATCCTGATCGAAAGCAAACAGCTTTCCGCCAGGCCCCAAACGGCTCATGATCTCTCTCGAATGCCCGCCGCCGCCAAACGTTACATCCACATAAATACCGTCCGGTTTTATATTCAAACCATCAACTGTTTCTTTTAATAATACCGGATTATGATATTCCATTGTCGTCGTCATTTAAATTACCCATTACTTCCTCTGCTAAATCTGCAAAATCCATATCATCTCCTGAAATTGATTTTTCATACAAATCCTTGTCCCAAATCTCAATGATATTTACCTTTGAGGTCAAAACCAAATCTTTCGAAATCCCAGCATATTCAATCAAATCTTTTGTAATCAATAATCTCCCGGCATCATCAATTTCCACCATTTTCACACCAGCCATAAACTTTCGGATAAAGTCGTTATTCTTTTTCACAAAGCGGTTTAGCTTGTTGATTTTCACCATCATTAAATCCCATTCCGATTTTGGCCACAACTCGACACACTGATCAAAAACAGAGCGTTTTAGAACAAATCCAGCCTCTAAAGAAGGCAATTGCTTCTTTAAAGGCGCAGGCACCATAAGCCTTCCTTTTGAATCTATTTTACACTCATATGTCCCGATAATGTTTGTCAAGATCCGGTGATTTTGATTTGATTTATAGCAAAAGTACAGATTTTTTTACCACTTTTTACCACAAATACCCACTTTGTTGATAAGTTTTTCCACTCAAAAGTCAAAATGTAGGAAAACTATCTAATCTTCTCATTTCGAACAATTAGCAATATTTCACTGTTTTCAATCAAACACAATAATATCCTCAAAAAAAGAGGCTTTTCGCAATTTATTTTCAATAAATACCAAAAAAATAAAAAGCCGTCCCGGTACGATTATTTTCACTTTAAAACAACTGATAATTAGCACTTTATAACCGAAATAGGAATTTACTTAAAATTAAACGGAAAGTATTTTCGATTTTACATTTCAAAACTTCGTATTTATGGAGAAAGTCCTATCTTTGTGAGAATTTGAAACCGTATCATAATACATGGAGCACACGTTAAAAAAAGAAGGCAAATACTCTTATTTTGAAGCAGGAGAAGGAACGCCTATCATTATTTTACACGGACTTATGGGAGGATTGAGCAATTTCGACGGAGTTGCAAATTTTTTCCCGCAATACGGGTACAAAGTTGTAATCCCTGAATTGCCGCTTTACACCAACAACATTTTAAAAACCAATGTAAAGGCTTTTTCAAAGTTTGTAAAAGACTTTATCACGTATAAAGGTTACGACAAGGTAATACTGCTTGGAAATTCTCTTGGCGGTCATATTGCCCTGTACCACACTAAAATGTATCCGGAAAAAATGGCCGGTCTGGTCATTACCGGAAGTTCCGGTCTTTATGAAAGCGCCATGGGTGAAAGTTACCCGAAAAGAGGCGACTACGAATATATCCGAAAAAAAGCAGAAGACGTTTTCTTTGATCCTAAAGTAGCTACTAAAGAAATTGTTGACGATGTTTATGCCACGGTAAACGACCGCATGAAACTGTTAAAAACGTTAGCTATTGCCAAAAGTGCCATTCGTCACAACATGGCAAAGGATTTACCAAAAATGACAACACCAACCTGTATTATCTGGGGAAAAAACGATAAAGTTACACCGCCGGATGTTGCAGAAGAGTTCAACAAGCTTTTGCCCAATTCCGATCTTTACTGGATAAACGAATGCGGACACGCCGCCATGATGGAGCATCCCGATGAGTTTAACCGCCTGATGCTGGAATGGCTGAAAAAAGCAAATTTATAACTTATATATTCGGTACTTTTGTAAAAAACAGTACCGAATTCTATTTTTACAAACACTGAAATCCCGGATACAATGAAAATCAATACCGCCGAATTTATAATCAGTAATTCCGAGGTGAGCAAATGCCCTAAAGATCCTTTACCGGAATATGCCTTCATCGGCCGTTCCAATGTGGGCAAATCTTCCCTGATTAACATGCTGACCAATCACAAGAATTTAGCAAAAACATCGGGAAGACCTGGAAAAACGCAATTAATCAATCACTTTAAGATTAACAGCAATTGGTTTTTAGTGGATTTACCGGGTTATGGTTATGCACGTGTATCTAAGAAAACTAAAGAAATTTTCCAGAAGTTCATTACCGATTATTTCGAAAAAAGAGAACAGCTGGTTTGTGCTTTTGTATTGATCGATATCCGGCTGGAAGCGCAAAAAATCGACCTGGAATTCATCAATTACTTAGGTGAAATTGAAGTGCCGTTCTGTATTATTTTTACAAAGGCCGACAAAATAAGCAAAGGAAAAGTAGAGCAGAATATTGCCGCTTACCGAAAGCAGTTATTAGCCAACAACTGGGAAGAAATGCCGCAGCATTTTGTAACGTCCTCCCTGGAAGCGACCGGAAGAGAGCAGCTGTTAGCTTTTATTGACGAAGTGAACGACGGTATTTTCAAGAATAACAATCTATAAAAAAGAGCGGTTTATAACCGCTCTTTTTTATTTTTTCAATTCCAGTTTCTCTGCAAAATAATCGCAGAAATCTTTCATGGTTGCCGTCATTTTCTCGTCGTCCGTAGCACGGTAAAAAGTATCCGCCATAGCCACTAAGGTCTGATGAAAGAATACTTTCATCTCATCCACCGGCATATCCTTGGTCCACAAATCAATACGCAGGGTTTCCTGAGCTTTACTATCCCAGATTGACAACAACATTGCTTTCGCTTCTTCTGCATTCACTCCGCCGTCCTGCGCTGTCCAGCTCAATTTCTCAGGAACTCTGTTTTCATCCAGTTCAACAAGGAATTTTATTTCAGATGTAATAGTCTTTGACATTATTTTTTAGGTTTGTATTTTGAGTTATCAAATATTTCTTTGGCATCGGTAACCAGCAACTGCTGTACATTCACATTCGGGTTGTTTTTCATATACGACCGGACAATCTGCCAGCCTATCCAGGTACCCACCCTACCCGGCGATTCGGCATCAATTTCAAGATAGAATTTTGAAAAAGGAGCCGTCGATATAAAACGCTGCATCAGCTTCGGGTTCGTATCATAGAGTATTTTCTCATTGATAAAAAACTTCCACATTTCCGATTCGTTTTCCTGACACCATTTTAACTGATCTTCGGTATAAGCTATTTTAACAGCATCGGAATCATCCGGCAATAATAAATCTTTCAGGTATAATTCTTTTCCGAAATAAATCATCTGCGACAATAAGGCGCGGTCTTTCGGAGCACTTATTTTTCCGGCTGCAAAACTAGCCACAATATCCGGCATCATTTGGGAAGGCTCGAAATTCTGCTTGTAATATTCCGGAAATTCATATAATCTGTTCGTTTTTCCCAAATACATATCCAGTGAAATAATCACCAGGCTATCGGCAAAAATCGCTTTGTTCTCATAGTCCATTTCCGAAACCAGCGTTACTACTTTTGGCGTTTTATATTCCGGGAAATAGTATTGAATGTGTTTGAAGAGCGCTACCAGATCACCTTCAAAAGCATCGTTATTCGGGTATTTCTTTTTTACTTCACCATATAGTTCCCGGTAAAGCGGGTCCTGCATTTTATTGGTCCATACCGTATCCGGATTACCTGCAGGGAAGAAATATGAGAACTCTTTTTTAATTTTAGGAAAGTCCGTTACCGGCGATTCGTAAAACACTTTATCAAAGCGTTCAATTTCCACTTTCACCGGTATTGCCGCGACAGCTTCTGCAACCTTATCTTCTTTTTTGCATGAAAACAACACGAAAACAGCTGCTATTCCAAGTAAATATTTTTTCATATCGTTCATTTGTTTTAATCGCTGCACATCCAATTGTTCCTGCGAACCGATGGTCTATTTTAAAATAGAAGCGACTCCAAATTTGTTAGCTAAAATTTTCTATTTTTATCCAAAATAATTTTTGCAAATATACACTACGGTTTTATAAAATCTTCATAATTTATCATGGTTAATTCGAACACAATCCAAATCGAAAAAATTAACGCCCATATTGTAAACTGGTTATTGCATTATGCCACTAACGCAAAAGTAAAAGGTTTTGTTGTGGGGATTTCCGGCGGCATCGATTCTGCCGTAACCTCAACGCTGTGCGCGCAAACCGGACTGCCTACTTTATGTGTGGAAATGCCGATACACCAGGCTCCGAGCCAGGTTTCCAGAGGAAAAGAGCATATTGCGCAGCTGCAATCCCGCTTTGCCAATGTGAGCAGCGCTCTGGCCGATCTAACTCCGGCTTTTGAAACTTTTAAGGCGATGGTTCCTTCTTCGGACGATGAAGCGATTTTAAACCTCACACTGGCCAATACCCGCGCCCGGCTACGAATGACTACCCTGTATTATTTTGCTGGCTTAAACAGCGCCCTTGTTGCCGGAACAGGCAATAAAGTAGAAGACTTCGGCGTAGGCTTTTACACCAAATACGGTGATGGCGGTGTCGATCTCAGCCCGATTGCCGATTTAATGAAATCGGAAGTCCGCCTGCTTGCCGCTTATCTGGATGTTCCCGAAAGCATTATTACGGCAAAACCTACAGACGGTTTGTTTGGAGACGACAGAAGTGATGAGGATCAGCTGGGTGCGAGCTATGACGAACTGGAATTTGCTATGCTTGCATACGAAAATGGCCGGACAGCAAATGATTTTGAGGGCAGAGCACTGGAAGTCTTCAATATTTACCGTAAATTAAACGCTGCTAACCAACACAAAATGAACCCAATACCGGTTTGTCTGATCCCAAAAGATTTGAAATAAATTTCTTTCACTGATTATCAATAGTTTATATTTTTTTAGTAACTTTACAGATAATTACTATTAAAAACCTATTGAAATGATAAAAGTTTGTTTAGCAGATAATCACCCCGTCGTTCAATATGGGGTGAAGTCCTTTTTCAAGGATAATTCGGAGATCAATTTTGTCGGAGTTGTTAGTAATTTATACGGCCTGGAAGAATTACTACGGAAAAAAAACGTAGATGTTGTTGTTTTGGATTTGGAGCTGGATGGTTTAACCAGTATCAGTACTGTGAAAACCTTAACTAAGGAATATCCAAACACGAAGATTGTTATTTTCACAAACTTAGCTGAACAAATTTATGCACCCAATGCATTAAAAGCAGGAGTATCCGCTTATATGCATAAAAACTCGAAATTAGAGGAGCTGGAGTTTGCCATAAAAAGTGTTTTTGTCGGAAATATAATTTTTAGCGAGGCTGTAAGGAAAAACTTAGCTTTATTAAATAAAGGACGTAAAACTGACAGACTGTACCGCAAATTGTCTTCTCGTGAAATTGAAGTGCTACGCTACTTAAGCGATGGAAAGAAAAACAAAGAGATTGCCAAATTACTGAACCTGAATGAAAAAACGATTAGTACTTACAAGTTGCGTTTGCTGACAAAACTTCATGTTACTAACCTGGTTGACCTGGTTAACAAAGCCAAAACACTGGAAATCGTTTAGCTGTAACGCGACATCACACGGCCTAATTTTTTTGAAAAAGAATTAATCAGCTTGTGATAATCAACAGCCATCATTAAGATTTCGGAATTGTCTACTGAAGGTTCCGGGCTTATTGAGTTCTTAAGTTCATTAATGATTCGATCAACAAGAAACCAACGTAAAGTCAGTATTGTTTCGGAAACGTATTGACTTATCGTTTGGTTTTTTTGTTTGACTATGATTTGCTGCACTTCCCAGTTGTGCAGCGACTCGCGCTCCTCCTCCATAAGGATATTCGTTACCTCCCTTGCCAGTTCCGGCTCCAGACGCATCAAATACTGCTCTATTTCGAATTTCTCATTCTGATGGTAATAGTTGATCAGGTTATTATAAATAGCCCGGAAAGATTCATTGGCCAGCTCGACCTCATCTTCCTGCAAGCTCATATAAATGCGCTGGTAAACTTTATAGCTATTGTTTTCGCTGACTTCAAGCATTTCTCCTTCTTCATTCGCTTTTAGCAACACATCTTCAAATTCTTCTACAGCACTGCCGTAAAGCAACAGGATTTCAATTATTTTACGTTCCAGTTCATACAGGATATCAATTTTGGAAACCGCTTCCGTTTCTTCATTGCGGACAACTTCAAAAGAAGCTTTCTGCTGTTCCTGCTTTTGTTTTTTACCGGCATCCGTGATATCTTTCTGCACCAGCTGTGCCAGCGTGTTAACCAGTACCTGTTCTGAAATATCCATAATACGGGAACATTCCTGAATGTATATTTCCCGTTTAATCCTGTCCGGAATTTTGGAAATACTGTTAACCATATCCCGGATCAGATCGGCTTTTTTAATCGGATCGTTGTTTGCTTCCTTCATTAACAGGGAAGCTTTGAACTGAATAAAATCCTTGGCATTGGCTTCCAGATATTGCACCAGTTCTTCATAAGGTGTTTTCTTTGCAAAACTATCCGGGTCTTCCCCGTCAGGAAAAGAGCATACTTTTACATTCATCCCGGCTTCAAGGATAAGGTCTACCCCGCGGATTGAAGCCCGCAAACCAGCTGCATCGCCGTCAAAAAGCACCGTAATATTCTTTGTCAGCCGGTTAACCAGACGAATCTGATCTGCCGTTAAAGCGGTTCCGGATGACGCTACAACGTTTTCAATTCCGGATTGGTTAAACTGAATCACATCCGTATAGCCTTCTACCAAATAGCAATTGTCTAATTTGGCAATTGCCTGTTTTGCATGGTATATTCCGTAAAGAACCTTGCTTTTATGGTAAATCTCACTTTCGGGCGAGTTTAAATATTTGGCGGCTTTTTTATCATTCGTCAGTATACGTCCGCCAAAGCCTAAAACTCTTCCGGACATACTCTGGATCGGGAACATTACACGCCCTTTAAAGCGGTCAAATTGCTTATCTTCCTTAACGATGGTCAATCCGGTTTTATCCAGGTATTCGAGCTTATAACCTTTCCCTAAAGCTTCTTTGGTAAAAGCATCCCAAGATTCCGGAGAATAGCCCAGTCCGAATTTTTTAATGGTTTCACCGGAGAATCCTCTTTCTTTAAAATACGAATAACCGATAGCCTTACCTTCTTCCGAATTGAGCAGCACGTTATGAAAGTACTTTTGGGCAAACTCCGACACGAGGTACATGCTTTCCTTTTCATTCGCTTCCTGTTTGTCCTCCTGCGACTGCTCCGTTTCTTCCAGCTCAATATTGTACTTTTTCGCCAGGTAGCGAATGGCTTCCGGATAGGAAAAATGTTCGTGTTCCATCAGGAAAGTAACCACATTCCCTCCTTTTCCGGAGCTAAAATCCTTCCAAATCTGTTTTACCGGCGACACCATGAACGAAGGGGATTTTTCATCAACAAACGGGCTCAACCCCTTGAGGTTGCTTCCGGCACGTTTTAGCTGAACGAAATCACCGATTACCTCCTCAACACGGGCGGTTTCAAAAACAGTTTCTATAGAATTTTGTGCAATCATACGAAGACAAAGATACAAAGGGGAATAGGATTTGTACAAAAATAAAATCCATTCCCGGAAATAAAAAAGGTGCTCTGTAACGAACACCTTCTAAAAAAAGTATATAACTAACCAAACTTTAATTTAAATCAAAACGCAATCCTAGCGAAATATTGTTCTGATCGGCAGAATTATTTTTAAATAATGGATTTAAATCGTATTTCAGGTACAAACTTGTTGAACGATATCCCACATAGGCACTCAATCCGTACACAAATCCATTAGTGTTAAAATTGCTTTTTTGTTTTTCTTCCACTTCAAATCCGTCACGCTGGTATTCCAAAAACTGTCGGGTTTGTAAATTGGCTCCGATATATCCTCCAATTCCGATCCGGCCGCTTCTGTGGGTTCTGAATCTTGTTTCGCCTTTTTCATTTACTTTTTTAGGGGTAAAGTCAAATTCCAAATGTGCCGGAAAAATCAGCTGGATATTTCGCAAACGGGATTCGCTTAACCAGGTAGAAGAAGTAACCAGTTCCGTCTGATCATTATTCTTTACAAAATATTGGTTGTCTACCGCACGCAGGTTATTATACACTAAAGACATTCCGTATTTTGCATGCAACAGGTTGTTATTTTTCATGATACGGGTATTGAATGTCAATCCGAATTCGTAAAAATGTGAACCCCAGTATCTGAATTTTGAATTTGCTACCGCTCCTCCGGTTACCAGGTTATTCACTCCTCCGGCCAGAACCAGTTGTGATGTGGTTCTTTTTTCAATCACTTCTTTTCTTTTTCCGTTACCGTTCCCTTTTCTGTAGCGCACTTCTATGATGCTCACTCTTTTGCTGGTCACAGAATCAGCACTTGCTTCCTGGATCTTCCCGTCTACTTTTTCCTTGATTAGTGTATTCAAACGGGATTCTTCAAAGGCTACTCTTTCTTCAATTCTTTTCGCATGAAACGTTGCCGCTTCTATTTTCATTTTATCGGCTTCCTCTCTTGTGATACTTTTGTTTTCCAGCTGCGTATTGATCACATCCACCTTGTCTTTTAATATTTTCTTTTCTTCTCTTGTGATGTTCTCAATGTTTTCAGCAATCACTTTAGCACGCTGTTCAAAGGTTTCCTGAGCCTGTATTTTAGTGACTACAAGGCATAGCAATACCACTACATAAAAAATAATTTTTTGCATAATTTAAAATTTAAACTGTTCGATTTTTGATTGATTTACTCTTTATTTCTATTGGCAACCGCAGATTTTACGGTTTTGAAGTTCCTGCTTATGGTCTGGAAAGTATTTTCACGATAGGTCGTGTTCAGCTCTCCTTCCACTGTTGACAGCAGGGAATTGGCATCTACCGTTACATTTTGTTTTTTAAGTTCGCTATTGGGCTGGTTGCCATCGACAGCTGCCAAAAGTTCATCCACATTTACAGCAACTCTGTTTTTCTGAATACTTTTCTGAGGTACAACAGCGATCATTTCTTCATTTATTTTTTCTTTCGCCATGTTTTTTTCCACACGGATTTCCGGATTTCCGGTCGCTTTTCCGGTATTCGTCATTGCAACAGCTTCTTTTATTTTTACCGGTGTTACCGAAACCGGTAACTTTTCCGGCGCTGCTTCCGGCGCTGAGGCTTCAGTTTGTTCCTGAACCGGATTGCTTTCTACTATGGTGGTTGTGTTTTCGTTTAGCTCAACATTGTTTTTTTGCTGATCAAATAAAAAAAGTCCCACAAATACAAACCCGATAAAAGCCGCTGCGATATACAGCCATGTAAAACGGCGCTTCGGTTTTTTCTCCTCGGCTACCGAAAGCATCGCATCCAGCCTGTCCCATGCCGTCTCAGAAGGCTGAAGCGTTCTGGAGTTCAGTTTTATCCTGAAATCTTCTTCTCTTTTATTCGGTTCCATTCTGATAATTTTTTTGTCTGTTAATTTGTTCCTGCAACATTTTTCTGGCGTGGGATAATTGCGACTTGGATGTTCCTTCACTTATGCCCAGCATTTTTCCTATTTCCTGGTGTTTATACCCTTCAATAGCATACAGGTTGAATACCATTCTGTAGCCATCGGGTAAATTATCTATTAAAAACTGAATATCTTCTACAGATAACCGGCTTTCAATATTGTTAAATCCCCCTTCTAAAAAGGTTTCTTCTTCACTAAACTTAATTGGCTTCTGAACCCTGATGTGTGAGATACACTCATTCACCATGATTCTTCTGATCCATCCTTCAAAACTGCCTTTGTGCTCAAAATTCTTTAAGCCGGTAAATACTTTCATAAAAGCGGTTATCATGACATCTTCAGCCTGATGAACATCTTTTAAGTACTGACGGCACACACTTAACATTTTGGGAGCATGCTGGGAGTATATCTTATGCTGTGCATGCCGATTGTTTTCGACCGCCAAAGCAATAAGCTCCTTTTCTTCCTGATGTAAGTTGATTACTTTCAAAATCGTTATTCAGATGTTTCTATTAGTATAGACGAGCGTTGTATGGAAATGGTTGTATTGCCATAGCAAAAAAAATCACTTTTCAAATTAAAGCACTGAAAAACAATTTATTACAACAGTAAAATTATCGAAAAAAAATTATTTTTTTCTTTCAATAACGTAATTAACCATCAGGATCAGTGCCTCTTTATAGGGAGAGGGAGGGAAATTTTCCAGAAGCTGAAGGGCTTCCTGCTGGAATTCGACCATTTTTCCTTCGGCGTAAACAAGTCCGTTGCGTTCTTTTACAAATGCAATAACTTCCCGAACACGTTTTTTGTCCTTGTTGTGGTTTTTAATGGAGTTGATGCACCAGCTTTTTTCTTTGGAAGTACAGTTGTTCAGGGCATAGATTAAAGGCAATGTCATTTTTTGCTCTTTAATATCGATCCCGGTAGGTTTACCGATGGCATCATCCGTATAGTCAAACAAATCGTCTTTAATCTGAAATGCCATTCCGATCAGTTCGCCGAATTTCCGCATTCGTTCCACGACTTCGGTATCTTCGGGTTTCACTGCGCAGGCACCTAATGCACAGCAGGCTGCGATTAGCGTTGCTGTTTTCTGGCGAATGATTTCGTAGTAAACATCCTCGGTAATATCCAGACGCCTTGCCTTTTCAATTTGAAGCAGTTCCCCTTCGCTCATTTCACGAACGGCAACCGATATAATTTTCAGCAGATCAAAATCGTTATTATCAATTGACAGCAAAAGTCCTTTGGACAGCAAATAATCACCTACCAAAACGGCAATTTTATTTTTCCATAAGGCATTGATGGAAAAGAAGCCTCTGCGGCGGTTGCTGTCGTCTACCACATCATCGTGTACCAAAGTTGCGGTATGGATTAATTCGATAACAGACGCTCCGCGGTAGGTTCTTTCGTTTACCACTCCTTCGGAAACCATTTTGGCCGTCAGAAAAACAAACATCGGACGCATTTGTTTTCCTTTCCGGTTAACGATATAGTATGTAATCCTGTTAAGCAATGCAACCTTAGATGACATTGATTCATGGAACTTCTTTTCAAAAAGTTCCATTTCCTTAACTATGGGCTGCTTTATTTGCTCTACGATTTTCATTGGTTTCAAATATACCAATTTGAGAGGAAAGTAAAAAATCATAATTCACATACTAAACCAAACTGTTTTACCGTTTATAATAGCCTACCTACTAAACTAAAAATCAATTATATATGAAAAAAAGTCTGTTTTTTCTAGGACTGTTTTTAGCTTTAGTTTTTACAGGAAGCTGTGACAAAGACAGTGATGGTTCAGGTGCTACGTCTTCAACTCCAATTACAAAGGAGGAGTTTAGAACGGATGCAAAGATTGACAAAATGGTGGATGATGTTGCTACAGTAGTAGAAAACGGTTATATCCTACCGCAAAATGGTTCCGGTAAAATGACCAATACGGCACAAATGTTACCCGGATGTGTTGTTACTACTTCGGCAATTATTGACAATACCTGGAATGTGAGTATTGATTTTGGAACAGAGGGCTGTTCTTTTATGGGCGCTACTTTAAAAGGAAAAATCATTATTAGTTTTACAAATGATTTTGAAACAATGTCGCATACGATAACGTATACTTTCGAGAATTTTTATTACAATGATATTGCCATTACCGGCAACCGCACCATGACGCGTACTCACGCGAATGCCAACGGTAATCCGGAAACAAGCATGTCATTAGACATGACAATCACGTATCCGAACGGGGACGTATACCACAGAACCGGTACCCGTACCAAAGAATGGAGTGAAGGTCATGATACTCCCGGCATCAGCGATGATGTCTTTTTAATCACAGGAAGTTGGAGCACTACTTTCCCTAACGGAAATGTAAACAGCACTACGATAACAACACCTCTGAAAATAAAAAGGGATTGTGCCTATATCGTGGCGGGAGTGATTACAATTATCAGAAATGCCAATACGGCAACTATTGATTATGGTGACGGAACTTGCGACAACCAGGCCACCATGACTATTAACGGCGAAACTTCGATTATTACCCTAGATGGTTTTTAACCATTGAAAAAGCCCCGGATCCGGGGCTTTTTTTATTTTTTTAAGCTTCTTTATTAGCCAGCTGGCCACAAGCCGCATCAATGTCTTTTCCTCTGCTTCGGCGCACTTTGGCCACAATATCATTTCGTTCCAGAGCCGTGATATAATTTTCTATAGCCTGCGGAGCAGCCTGTTGAAACTCCCCGTCATCAATCGGGTTATATTCAATCAGGTTTACTTTACACGGAACGTATTTACAGAATTTCACCAACGCATCAATCGATTTTTTATCGTCGTTGATTCCTTTCCAGACCACATATTCGTAGGTCACCCTGCTTTTGGTTTTGGAATACCAGTATTCGAGGCTTTCTCTCAGGTCCTTTAACGGGAAGTTTTCCGAAAACGGCATGATTCCGGAGCGGATCTCATCGATAGCCGAGTGCAGCGAAACGGCCAGTTTGAATTTTACCTCATCGTCTGCCAGTTTTTTAATCATCTTCGGAATTCCGGAAGTCGAAACGGTAATCCTTTTCGGCGACATTCCCAGACCTTCCGGTGCCGTGATTTTTTCAATCGCTTTTATCACGTTGTTGTAGTTCATCAGCGGTTCGCCCATTCCCATGAATACAATATTAGACAGCGGTCTGTTGTAATACAGTTTGCTTTCATTATCAATAGCCACAACCTGATCGTATATTTCATCAGGATTCAAGTTACGCATCCGTTTCAACCGTGCTGTTGCACAGAAGTTACAGTCCAGACTACAGCCAACCTGACTGGACACGCAGGCCGTTGTTCTGGTTTCGGTTGGAATCAACACGCTTTCCACAATTAGTCCGTCATGCAAACGCACGGCATTTTTAACCGTTCCATCCGAACTGCGCTGCATCTGATCTACTTTGATGTGATTGATCACAAAATTCTCTTCCAGCATTTGTCTTGTGGGTTTAGCCACATTCGTCATGTCATCAAATTTGTGAGCGCCTTTACTCCACAACCATTCATATACCTGATTCCCTCTAAAGGCTTTGTCACCATTGGCAACAAAAAAATCACGTAACTGCTCTTTACTTAAAGCTCTTATGTCTTTCTTCTCCGTTTGCATGGCGCAAAGTTAGTAACTATTTATGTATTTGGTAATTTATGCGTTTGGTAATTTGTAATTTTGTAAAAAATTTAAGCTTATGCATTTTATATCGGAAACTTTAGAAGATTATGTAGCCCTGCATTCGGAAAATGAACCGGCATTATTAGCGGCATTAAATAAAGAAACCCATCAGAAAATATTACAGCCCCGCATGTTAAGCGGTCATTTACAGGGGCGTGTCCTGAGCATGCTTTCCAAACTGATCCGTCCCAATGCCATACTGGAGATCGGAACCTATACCGGTTATGCGGCATTATGCCTGGCGGAAGGTTTACAGGAAAACGGCACTCTGGATACTATTGACATCAACGAGGAACTCTACGATTTCCAGCGAAAATACTTTGACCAGTCGGAATGGAAAGACCAGATACACCAGCACTTAGGCAATGCTCTGGAAATCATCCCAACCTTAAATAAAAAATTTGATTTGGTATTTATCGATGCCGATAAGGAAAACTACATTCATTATTTTGAAATGATCGTTCCGTTAATGCATAAAGGCGGTATTATTTTATCGGATAACGTTTTATGGTCCGGAAAAGTACTGGAGCCTTTAAAAGCAAACGACAAAAGCACAAAGATATTACTGGACTACAACAAGCTCCTGAAAGACGATCCGCGTGTAGAAACGGTTTTATTACCCATACGCGACGGGCTTACGGTGAGCCGCGTTTTATAAGAACAAGAAGCAATTGGCAATTGGCGAAAAAGCAATTGGCAAATAGCAAAAGGCAATTATAAGGTTTGATATATGAGGTTTGAAGTTTGATTTACGATGTATTACTTCACACCTCCTACTTCTTATATCTTATATAATATTAGGAGTTACGACAATCAGCTTCCGTAATCAAAGCTTGCCTTTTACCTCTTGCTAATTGCCCCTTAAAATTAATATACGAAGTTTGAAGTTTGATTTACGATATCCCTTCACACCTCATACTTCTTATATCTTATATAATTTACAGTAATCAGCTTCCGTAATACAAGACTTGTCTTTTACCTCTTGCCAATTGCCTCTTAAAGTTAACATACGAAGTTTGAAGTTTGATGTACGATATCCCTTCACACCTCATACTTCTTATATCTTATATAATTCACAGTAATCAGCTTCCGTAATACAAAACTTGCCTTTTACCTCTTGCTAATTGCCCCTTAAAATTAATATACGAAGTTTGAAGTTTGATTTACGATATCCCTTCACACCTCATACTCCTTATATCTTATATAATTTACAGCAATCAGCTTCCGCAATCAAGACTTGCTTTTTACCTCTTGCTAATTGCCCCTTAAAGTTGATATACGAGGTTTGAAGTTCAATATACGACATTCATATATCTTATATAATCTACAGCAATCAGCTTCCGCAATCAAAGCTTGCCTTTTACCTCTTGCCTTTTACCTCTTGCCTTTTACCTCTTGCCAATTACCCCTTAAAGTTGATATACGAGGTTAAAAGTTCAATATACGACATCCATATATCTTATATAATCTACAGCAATCAGTTTCCACAATCAAAACTTGCCTTTTACCTCTCGTTTTTAATTAGGGTGTATCATTAAAATGAGTACTTTTAATATACTAAACCTGATACCATGATCACTATAGATAACTATTTAGACAACCATTACATCCACAAAAGTAACTGGTTACGGGCAGCCGTTCTTGGAGCAAATGACGGAATTATTTCCATTTCCAGTCTTGCAATCGGTGTTGCAGCAGCAAGTACAGCAAGGGAGCCCATTGTTCTGGCAACAGTCGCCGGACTTGTAGCGGGTGCATTGTCAATGGCGGCAGGTGAATATGTTTCTGTTAGTTCTCAAACTGATATTGAGAAAGGTGACATTGAAAGAGAGAGAAAAGAGCTTAAAGAGATGCCGGAAGAAGAGCTGAAGCTATTGTCTCAAATTTATGAAAGAAGAGGCTTAAAGAAGGAAACAGCGATGCAGGTCGCAATAGAGTTAACAGAAGCAGATGCGTTAGGGACACATATCAGAGACGAACTGGGTATTAACGAAATCAGTAAGGCAAAACCCATACAGGCAGCATTAGCATCAGGGGCAGCTTTTACAGGTGGCGGTCTATTACCTTTATTAGTAATTCTTTTTGCACCGGTAAAAGGCATGGAATACTGGCTATATGGATTTACTATCATTTTTCTTATAATTTTAGGGATTACCGCTGCAAAAACAGGTGGCTCAAGCCCCTTAAAAGCCATGATAAGAATCACCATTTGGGGAACAATTGCAATGGGACTTTCCGCATTTGCAGGCTATCTTTTTGGTGTAAATCTTTAATTTAAAAATATAGTCATATAAACGGAGTACATTGGTATTTACCGACAATCTCCCCAACTCTATATGTAAAAATTAGATAGAAAGCTCTGAGGTGGCAATTCGGCAACAATGGTGCCTGCCCGCTTTCGGTGGTTATATATTCCCGGATTAAACGGACGCTTTATTATGCATACAACATCAATACTGAAAGAATGTAACCGTTATTGAGGCTACGTAAGATATAAGCAGCGAGATGTCTGCTTTATATGCGTTTTTGCCTGCTCTACGGTTTGCCTGCAGTATCATTAGCATACTAAGCTTTATATTTGTTATTGTGAAAAAACAAAACTGGATTCCCGGCCTGATCGTATCATTGGGTGTGTCGCTCATTGCAGCACTCCCCAGAGTGATTCGTATGGAAAAGTTTGAATTTCATCCTATTATAATAAGCGTTGGTTATAATTTTACTTTTTGTATTTTCTGCTGGTTAGCGCACCAGTTTATATTAAGTAAATCGAAACAATTTAATATCAATAATGGGGTAATTGCTGCCTTTTCCATTGTCGTGGTCAGTAGTTTTGTTTTTTTACTGGATATGATTTTCTCTCTGGTAAGTGATAACCCTTTATTATTACCCGATGCTGAAGGAGGCAAACGATTATATATATTGCTGTTACGGGGAATAGTAATCAGCGGGTTATTTTATTTCATTATTTACTACCTCCATATACTATCAGAAAAGCAGCGGAATATGCTTGAGATCGCGGCACTTAAACAGGCACAACTGGCAGCTAACATATCCTCATTGAAAGAGCAGCTGAGTCCGCACTTCCTTTTCAATACGCTCAATACACTCAGTACCCTCACACAGGAACAAAGTGTAAAAGAATATGTTTCTGAGTTGGCAAATGTGTACCGTTATGTACTCCGGTATAAGAATATTGATACCGCTACCATAGAACAGGAGCTTAATTTTATAGACTCTTATCTTTATATCATTAAAATGCGGCTGGAAGATGCTATTGAGATAGCTATTAATGTAGATGAGCAGGTCTTTAATAAGAAAATACCACCGCTCACGCTCCAGCTTCTGGTTGAAAATGCTATTAAACACAATATTGCTTCGCCAACAAGAAAACTGAGGATTGCTATAAAAAATACCGGTAATGATTTGCTGGAAGTAACCAATAACCTGCAACCCAAGACATCCGTACAACATACCACTGGTATCGGGCTGGCCAATGTGATGCAACGCTATCACCTTCTCTTTGGTAAGGAAATCGGAATAGAAAAGAAAGATACAGTGTTTACCATAAAATTACCACTTATATGATTAACGTGTTAATTATCGAAGACGAAGCCAAATCAGCAAGAGAACTTGCCAATATGATAGGCCATATAGACCGCGACATACAAATCTTAGCCACATTGGATTCCATAGAGCAGGCACTCAATTGGTTTGCCGAAAATGAACAGCCTGACCTGATCTTTTCGGATATTCAGCTGGCCGACGGATTATGTTTTGACATTTACAACCAGATTGACATTAAAAGTCCTGTTATCTTTTGTACAGCTTTTGATGAGTATTTGATAAATGCCTTTGATACCAACGCGGTTAGTTACCTGTTAAAGCCCATTACCCGCAATCAGGTTGAAAGAGCATTGGATAAATTCTATTCACTGAAATCAGCCTTTGAAACCCTGCAGGAAAGGCAAAAACTAACGGGTTTACTTCAACAGATTAAGCATCAGTACAAAACAGCCCTGTTAGTATATCAAAAGGAGAAAATAATACCTGTACAGGTAAAAGACATTGCGTTCTTTTACCTGGATAAAACAATAGTGAACATCACAACCCTAAATGGCCAGCGATATTATCTTTCCGGAAAACTTGAGGAACTTAACAAAGTGCTGGACCCGACAGTATTTTTCAGGGCCAACCGCCAGTTTCTGATTAACAGGGCCGCCGTTGCAAATGCTGAAAGGTTCTTTGCCCGGAAACTGGTCATCAAGCTAACGGTAAAAACCCCGGAAGACATCGTCGTAAGCAAAGCTAAAGCAGCTGAATTTTTACATTGGCTGGAGAGAGCTTAAAACATTATGTTGACTGCTCATTTTTATGGATAAATTAACAAACACCTGGTATAGCTTGTAATCGTCCATTTTTAAAATTATCAAAAAATAAAGAAGACAACCTTTTCACCACTACTGCTCTCCCTACAGTATTATCGTGGACATCAATGCAGCCAACCAGAATTGACATATACAAGAATAACACACTGATTTATTGCCTATTACTACAAATAAGAATGATCATTAACACTTCCCGGCAAATGCAGTTCTAAAGTAAGTACGATGGTATTTTTTTTACCTGTAATGCCTGCCTCAAAGAGCAGTTTGCCTGCTTTGACCAATAACCGCTTTAAGAAATATAATAGAATACCCAAATTGCATCATATTTTAAATGAGGAAGCAATGAAAACTTTCTATCTGGCAGTCTTTATTATTGCCACATTTTTTGTTCCTAAACAGACACAAAACAGTCGGGATGCTGTTTTGGGAAAATGGACAAATGAAGACAAAACCCGCGTTGTGGAATTTGTAAACACTGGTATCAGTTATAATGCCATAATCCGGAAAGCCCCCGACGAGAGCATTGTTGGTAAAAATCAGATTACCGATATTATCTATAGCAATGGCATATACAATGGGAAGGTGAATTTCCCTAAAAAGGGCAAAAGCTATCCTTGCAGGCTCAGGATAAAAAACGATGGTTCAATTGAATTGACGGTAAAGATTGGATTCATAAACAAATCGCAAATATGGACAAGAATAAAATAGAAGAAAACAAAAAAACTTTTAAACGAAGGCTTTACCATTCTTTTTCGTTTTTTACCGTGTCCAAAATTACCCTCCATTCTTCATTTTTATATTTAAAGCAAAAATAGCGTAACGGAATAGCGATGAAATCCAAATTACTCATTATAATCCTTTTGATCTGTGCCGGTGGCCTTAACACCCAGGCACAATTACGATTTTCTACATTAAAGGAAGTATTGGACTATGCTGATCGAAATGCAATCAGCATACAGAGTGCCATGCACCAGGAAAAAATTGCAGAATCAAAGAGCAGGGCAACGAAAGCGGCTTTACTACCGTCGGTTAATGGTTTTGCCGGGTTTAATGACAACATCATTCTCCAGCCTACGCTGGTTCCTGCAAACCTGTTTAACCCGGGTGCTCCTGCGGGGACTTTCAATGAGTACACTTTCGGTAAAAAATACATGTACAGCACAGGCGTGCAGGCAAACTGGGATATCGTCAACTTTCAAAAGTGGTTTGCTATAAAAACGACGGAAGCGACACAAAAGCTAAATGAGGCCAATACCGTCAAGGCAAGATACCAGACGTATAACCAGCTTGCGCAAACCTACTATTCTATTTTACTTACCAAGAAGTATATAAAAATATGCGAAAGCAATATTACAGCATCAGACAGTATCTATAAAATTGCAGAAGATAAATATGAAGCAGGAATCTTTACTGAAGAAAACCTCAATCGCAGCAAAATCCAGCAAATGCAGACGGAACAGCAGGTTAGCAGTCTTTCTTCCTCTTTAGGGCAATTGTATAATCAATTGCAGTCCCAATTGAATTCTACAGATAGTCTTATTCTGACGGATGAGCTTTCTGCAGTTCAGCCCGATTTAGAGCAGGAAGAAGTTATTAGTACTGTCGCTCCGGATGTGCAGATAGAGCAAGCCCAATTGGAACTGAACAGACGGCAGCTGGAAGGAGCAAGATCAATGCAATATCCTACATTTACAATAGGTTACCAATTCAACCGGAATTGGGCCATGGATAAAATGTTTGACCTTTCCAGCGCTAATAATCTACCCCAGCATTTCTGGAATGTCAAACTGGATATTCCTGTTTTCAATGGTCTGTCCACAAGAGAAAAAGTTGTTCAATCCCGGATACAATATCGTCAGCAGCAGCAAGTGCTGGACAACAAGAAACTTACAGCCCAAAAGGAAGACGACAATCTGAAGATACAATTCAGGCAGAGTACTGAAGATTTAAAGAAGCAGGAGGAAATTCTGAGACTCCAATACAGGAATGACAACCATTCAAAAAACAGGTACGAAAGTGGCATTATCGGGCTGGATGAACGGTTGGATAAATTCAAGGATTTACTTCAGGAGCAAAACCAGTATATGCAGAATCTCAGTAATTATTACATCAATTATTATACGCTTTACATCCGAAAGCTGTTCTAACTTTAAATTTTTAACCATAAACAATGAAAGCAAATAGCATCATAACCATTATACCGTTGCTGTTAATATGCCTCAGCTTTACGGCATGTAACAAGCAAGAGGAAATGCATCCTTTAAGAAAAAGCCTGCAACAAGCTGTATTTGCGAGTGGACACCTGGAACAGGAAAATGAATACGTTATTGCGAGTACGGCGGATGGGATTATTAGGGAGCTGAATATTCATGAAGGGGATAATGTGACGGCAGACCAGATACTGGTGCGCATAAAAAGCGACGTACAGGATGCACAATTGCGGGATGCACAGATTGCATACAATGATGCCCTGCAAAATGTAACTCCGGATGCACCACAGTTATTACAGATTCAGTCACAGATCGATATCGCCAGAAAGCAGCTTAATCAGGACAAACTGAATTACGAGCGTTATGCTGCTTTAAGAAAGAAAAATTCAGTATCACCGCTTGATCTTGAAAAGGCCGAACTACAATACAAAACTTCGCAAGCTAACCTTCAGATATTGGAGAAGAATTATATTCAGATACAGAATGCTCTTCGATTAAATGCTAACAGAGGTTTGCAACAGGTCAAAACACAACAGGCGATGTTAAGCGAGTATGTGGTCAAAGCAGATAAACCGGGTATTGTATTAGATGTTTTTAAAAAGAAAGGGGAATTGGTAGGTAAAGGCGAGGTGATCGCCAAGATTGGCAGCGGTAAACATATCCTGAAGCTCTTTGTTGCAGAAGATGATATTACCAAGATCAATATCGGGCAACAGGTTATCGTGCAAATGAATAATTACCCGGACACCACGTTCACGGCTTCCATTATCAGAATACTTCCCGAATTCAACCAGACAGAGCAATCCTATATTGCAGAAGCTGTATTTGTGAATCCACCGAAACTGCTGCTGTCGGGAACACAATTGCAGGCAAATATTAATCAGGCAACTATCAGAAATGTTTTGGTCATTCCATCATCAGCTCTGGTGAGAGGTCGTTTTGTAGAGCTAAAGGACGGAACAGAAAGAGCCATCAAAACCGGGCAAAATTTAGGAAGTTGGGTAGAGGTAAAATCAGGGCTAACCGAACAGGATATTATTCTTTTACCAAAGGAAAAAAAGACAAAATAAAGGGTACGGATACTTGGCTAACCGTAGCGAAAGCTTATTAAAAAGAAAAGAAATGACGAGCGTAAATACAAAAATATCCTGGGTGCATCTTACCTCAAAAGTAAGACAACTGATTGTTGCAGTACTAAGCGTCACATTTGGCATTTCAATGTACATTTTTATGAATAGTTTCATGAACGGCGTAAACAGCGCACAAACTGAAATTACGTTTACGTCAATGGCCCATATAAAGGTGTATAATGATCTGGGGGGATCTCCTTCAAAAGCTTTTCTATTGAATAGCAGCGATGATACCATCCGTAATGTAAGTAACGTCAAACACATCAATTATACTGAAGGAATAAGGAATGCGGATGAGGTAAAACAGTTACTGCAAAAAAACACGGAAATTGTTGCTGTTACCGAACAGGTGAACCAGAATGTGTTTTTCAGAAATGGGGTAACCAAAATAAGCAGTACCCTTTCGGGTATAGATGTGACTAATGAAATTCAGATGTTCAATAGTGTACAGTATATGACTGAGGGGGATTTGTACGAACTGGACAGACGTTCTGATGCTGTAGTATTGGGAACCGGGTTGGCAGAAAAGCTTAATGCAGCGGTAGGAGACAATGTTATGCTTTCAACATCGGACGGAGTTAACAAAATACTTAAAGTGATTGGCCTGATACAGACCGGCTCGGGCAATGTAGATAAAAGCCGGGCAATGATATCCATCAATACAGCAAGGCAGTTGTTGTCAAAGAATAAAAGTTACGCAACAGAAGTATTAGCCAATATAAAGAATTACAATGATGCCCAAATTGTTGCCAATACGCTTCGTCCTTATATCAGTTATAAAACGGAAGCCTGGCAGGAAGGTAACGGACAATTGGAATCAGCCAATATTCTGCGGGATACCATGGCAATTACTGTTTCACTCACCATATTAATTGTAGCCGGTTTTGGAATTTATAATATTATGAGTATGACCGTCAACGAGAAAATGCGTGAAATAGCGATACTAAAAGCCATAGGGTTCGATGGCAAAGACATTGTGCGGATTTTCCTGATGCAATCCATTGTTATCGGTTTTATAGGAGGCTTTGTTGGTTTGTTATTAGGGTTTAGTATTGCTTTCATTGTTGACCACATCCCTTTCAGCATAGCGTCATTTGATACACTACCGGTTTCTTATCGTCCGATTGATTATATAATGGCGATGGTCTTTGGGATGATCATTACATTTATCGCCGGATATATCCCTGCCAAAAAAGCTTCGAAAGTAGATCCTGTGGAAATACTCAGAGGTTAATGCTTAACACCAATATCTTAAGGAAATGAATATAGCTTTGTCAGCAAAAGGAATAAACAAATATTTCCACGAGCCTGAAACATTTCAGGTATTAAAGGACGTGAGTTTTGAAATAGAGCGGGGTGAGTTTGTTGCCATTGTTGGAAAATCCGGTTCTGGCAAATCCACCCTGCTTTACCTGCTTTCCACAATGGATACCGATTATGAGGGCAACATTGCCATTAATGGAACAACAGTAACGGGGCTTACACAAAATCAACTCTCAAGGTTCAGAAACGAACATATCGGTTTTGTGTTCCAGTTTCATTATCTGTTACCGGAGTTCTCTGTACTGGACAATGTAATGTTACCGGCATTGAAGCTCGGGAAAAAATCAAAGGAAGAAATAGAAGCAAAGGCAATGGAACTCTTAACCTTATTGGATGTCAAAGGACACGAAACAAAGAAAGCTTCTAAAATATCCGGTGGTCAGCAACAAAGAGTGGCTATCGCCAGAGCGTTGATCAATGAACCGGCAATCATTATGGGCGATGAGCCTACCGGCAATCTGGATTCAAAAAATACAGCGATTGTTTTCGATATCTTCCGACAATTGGCAAAAGAGCGAGGGCAGACAATTATAGCCGTCACCCACGATGAGGAATTTGCTGCCAACTGTGATCGAATTATTGAAATGGTAGATGGAAAAATAATGCCGTTATAACTAATTTACAGCAACCAGCTCGCAATCAAGATTTGCCTTTTACCCCTTGCTAATTGCCCCTTAAAGTTGAGGTTTGAAGTTTGATATACGATATCCATACTTCATATATCTTATATCATACATATAATTTACAGCAACCAGCTTCCGCAATCAAGATTTGCTTTTACCCCTTGCTAATTGCCTCTTAAAGTTGAGGTTTGAAGTTTGATATACGATAGGCGTACTTCATACTTCATATATCTTATATCATACATATAATTTACAGCTATCAGCTTCCGCAATACAAGGCTTGCCTTTTACCCCTTGCTAATTGCCCCTTAAATTTGAAGTTTGATTTACGATATTGTATCTCATATCAAATATCCGGAAAATACTTCTTTCTATAGGCTTCATACCCTTTTGAAAACAAATACCCGGTACAGATTCCGAAAATATATCCGGAAAGGATATCACCCGGAAAATGCAGTCCCAGATAAATTCTGCTGTATGCAAATATCAGCGGGAACAGGAAGAACAAAAAGGCATATTTATAGTACTTTCTCAGGATTAACACAATAAAGGTTGTCGACGCTATAGAGTTAGCAGCATGCCCTGAAAAGTAGCTAAATGACGAGCTTGGTTTTACCGCTCTGATAATGTCTTTAATTTCCGGGTCATTGCAAGGACGCAAACGCTGTACGCTATTCTTCACCAGATTGGTAACCTGATCTGTAAAAGCGATCAGCAAAGCTAAAAACACGATTACCAATAGTAAGTGCTTCCATCCCAGTTTCTTTTGCAGCAGGTAAAACACATACAGGAAGATGGGTGTCCAGTACAATTGTTTGGTAATGATCAGCCAGAGTCCGTCAAAGTTTTCGGAGCCAAGGCTATTTAAAAAAACGAGAAGTTGCTTGTCCAGCTCAATTATATGCTCCAAGATTACATTTGTCTTTTGATAGGTCCGGAAATATCTTCAATATCTTCTTTGGCTTTTTCAATTTCTTTTGTAATGCCGCTTGTAAAATCCAGGTCTTTCGTAAAATCCAAATCCTTCGTTATACCGTTCTCTTCCGCACTTTTCTGAATTTCGTTTTTAATATCGTTCGTAGCATTCTTTATCTGTGCCATACCTTTTCCAAGCGTACGCGCAATTTCAGGAACCTTATCAGAACCAAACAACATCAAGACCACTAATATTATGAAGAAAATTTCTCCGCCTCCTATACCAAACATTTTTTTCCGGTTTGAAAGTTATAAAGTAGCAAATTTACAAAGTTAGATTAGTTTAACTCCCCTGTTTTTGATTTTTATTAACACAAAAAAGCACTCTGACGAGTGCTTTTTTTATTTTTTTTCAAATTCATCAAACTTCGATTTGACTTCTTCTTTTGGCCAGACATTGTTGCTAACGTCAATATCTGCTGTTTCCAGCTTCGGATCCAGCTGTATTTTTTTAACGGGTTTTCCGGTTGCAAAAACACGTTTTGCTGTCTGATTTCCTTTTCTCCAGATCTGAACCGGGAAATGGTGCAGCTCCTTGGACCCGTCTTCAAACTGTAATTCAACAATGATTGGCATCATCATTCCGCCCGGTTTGTCAAATTCTACCTCATAGAAATATTTCGGAGCTTTTAATGCTTTTCGCTCGTCTGCCGACAAGCCATCAACATAATCGCTTAAAGGTTTCACATCCTGTATTGCAAACGGTTTTTTCATATCGGCTTTAAAGTCTTCGCTCTTATCCGAAACCATATATACAAACGGTCCGTTGTCCTGAAGGAAACGTCCTCTTTTTGCTGCAAAATCTTTCATCTCTTTCGTTGGCACATCTGAAACATAGAATTGTTTTACTTCTTTGATTCCGATATCCACATAATCGGTCAAATAAAACCATCCTTTCCAGAACCAATCCAGGTCTACTGCCGAGGCATCTTCCATGGTTCTGAAGAAATCTTCCGGCGTTGGATGTTTGAATTTCCAGCGGTTGGCATACGTTCTGAAAGCATGGTCAAACAATTCTCTTCCCATAATCGTTTCCCGCAGTATGTTTAAGCCTGTAGCCGGTTTGGCATAGGCGTTAGCGCCAAACTGATGGATCGTTTCCGAGTTAGACATAATCGGCTCCAGGAACTTCTGGTCGCCGCTCATATACGGTACGATCTTCGCTGCCGGACCTCTGCTCGAAGGGAAATTTTTATCCCAGCTTTGTTCTGTTAAATATTCCAGGAAGGTATTTAACCCTTCGTCCATCCAGGTCCATTGCCGCTCATCGGAATTGACGATCATCGGAAAGAAATTGTGTCCTACTTCATGGATAATAACACCCATCATACCATATTTGATACGCTCACTCACATAACCTTTTTCATCCGGACGTCCGTAGTTCCAGCAAATCATCGGATATTCCATTCCCTGGTCTTCTGCCGAGATAGACACGGCTTTCGGATACGGATAATCGAAAGTATAGCTGGAATAGCTTTTTAGCGTATGGGCTACCACTCTGGTCGAATATTGTTCCCACAACGGATTGGATTCCGGCGGATATAAGGAAATTGCCATTACATTTTTTCCGCCTATTTTAACGGCCATCGCATCATAGATAAACTTTCTCGAAGTCGAAAAAGCAAAATCCCTTACGTTCGTCGCTTTAAATTTCCAGGTTTTCTTTTTATCGGAAAAGGTTTTGGAACGCTGTTCAGCCTCCGACTGGGTGACCACTACAACCGGATTGTCATACGATTTCTCCGCCAGTTCATACCTGCGCAACTGTTCTGCCGTTAAAACCTCTTTTCTGTTCATCAGATCACCGGTTCCTTCCATGACATGATCGGCCGGTACTGTAATATTCACTTCAAAATTCCCGAAAGGCAATGCAAATTCCCCTTCTCCCCAAAACTGCATGTTCTGCCATCCTTCCACATCGTTATAAACCGCCATTCTCGGGTAAAACTGTGCAATTACATACAGATTATTCCCGTCTTTTTCGAAATGTTCATATCCGGAACGACCACCGTCAACGCGGTAGTTATTAATGTTGTACCACCATTTGATGGAAAATGAGATCTTTTCTCCCTTATTAAGAGGCTTGTCCAGATCAATACGCATCATCGTCTGGTTGATGATGTATTTCATCGGATTTCCTTTGGCATCCTTAACAAACTCGATGTTATGACCACCCTGGAAAGGCTCCTGTAAAAAATTCTTGGCAAAACCGTCAGGAGTCAGCGCACCGTTCATTCGCTGATCGGCCACTAACGGGGATTTGGAATCCGGTTTCTTTTCGTTCTGATCCAATTGCACCCATAAATACGTTAACGGATCGGGAGAATTGTTATAATACGTGATGGTTTCTTCACCGCTTAGCCTGGTATTCTTATCATCCAGCTCAATGTTCATTTTATAATCTGCCTGCTGCTGGTAGTAAGCCGGTCCGGGTGCACCGGAAGCCGTTCGGAACATATTAGGGGTTGCCATTTGTGTGTACATCTGACTGAACTTATTCGTGTCATAATGCCCCGGCTCCCGTTTCTTGTCTGTATTTTTTGTTTCCTGAGCAATAGTAATTAACGGAATTGCTAATGCCAATATTGAAAAAATAGAGGTCGATTTTTTCATAATCTGAATCACTTTATTAAGTTCTAATATTCGATAAGTTCTTTTGGTTTACTATTAGTAAGCAAAAGACTCTTTTTGTTACTGTTAACACTGGTATGAATTATATTTTGCTGGTCCGGAAAAATTTCCGTCAGCACTGTATTGTAAACTTCCAGGGTGTTTATTTTTTCAGATACCGGCACCGTAAGGTAACAGATCTCCACATCGTCTTCTGTTTCTCTTCCTAAAAACCGGATTGTTTTTTCGGTATTGTTGATTTTGATGCGCACCTTTTCAGCCAGGTATTTTTTTAGTAATTCTTCTGTTTCCGGGGCTTCTTTAGGCGTTGCCAGGTAAATTTTCTTTTTACTTTTTTTCTCCAGCGCTTTCTCTAAATCATCTGTAAAAATCCTTGCCGTAATCTGCATGGTCTTTTTCTCCGGGACATAATTCATCTGGAAAATAGAAACATAGAATTTATGCAGGCTCATAGCGCTGAGTCCTGTAAAAAGTACTATCAAAAGTCCGTATCGCAGCATTTTTATCATGCTTCAAAGATAGAATTAATTCTTTTTCTGCAACAAACGATACTCATTACTCTTACTGATTAAAAAGTCGATAAGTTCAAACTCTTTCTGAGGGGCTAAAAGCGCCCTGTTCGCGTCGCCTGCATCACAGTAGGTCAGGAATGGCCCGATCTGCTCTTTTTTAAGTTTCAGGACATTGGTAAAAAAACTATCAGACAGCTTTTCCCTGACGGCATCCGCAAAAATCTTATCGGTAATAAACTGTGTTTCTTTTTTGCCTTCTTTCCGGGTACTTTTAAACAGTTTACCTATTAAAGCACCCACTTTTATAAAGTCGACTCCCGTTAGCGGGCTCAGGTGTGTAATTAACGGAGCTTCTGCCGGCTTGGAAAGATAATCGGGTTTAAAGTCGGTATCAAACAGCATTTTCTGGGTTACAGCAACCTTCACATTCCGGTCTTTCAGTTTCTGGGTATCGCGCTCCAGATCGCCCGAAAGCCGTTTTACAATCACTTCATTCAGCTGGTTAACTTCCACCTGTAGTTTCAGTTTCAGTTCTTCCAGATCGAAATCCCGCTTTTCCAGTACTATGAGCAGCGGACTAAACGACAGACTGGTAAAAACCAGTGTGTCTTTTGCCCTGGCATAAATTTGAAAGGCACCGGCTTTGTCGGTCACTGCCTTGTTTTTCGTTGCTGTATTTAAGACCGTGATGTTATCCACATCCAGGCTGTCAATAAAAATTTTCCCTCTTAGCAATTCTCTGTCGGTATTCTGGGAGAATCCTAAAAAGGAGCAGAACAATAAAATCAGAAGCAGCTTATTTTTCATCGGTGATTATTTTTTTGTATTGCACAGCTAACTCGTTTAATAAAAAGGTGGCCAATGTTTTATTCTTTGCTTTTATGGCCGCTGTAAATCGTTCGTTTTCTACGGCATAAAAAATAAATCCCTGTACATATTCTTCCGGAATTTTCAAGGTATTCACAAAATAATCTTCTTCATACATGCCTTCCAGCCTGCTCCGGAATACTTCTTTTTTCTCTACTTCCAGTTCTTTCTTCAGCATTGATGTTCTGCCGGAAAACCAGTTAAGCAGCGGATCCAGGGAAGCCGAACTGCTTAACCCCAGCTGGGCATCCACACCGGAAGCGGTTTTTAGCTTTCTTTCTGCCGGAGTATATTTTTTTTGTCCTCTGGGAACCAGTCCCAGACTTTCGGAAGTAATTTTTCCATAAGGATTAATTACCACTTCACTCAGCTGCCGCACCATTACTTCCAGTTTGATATAAAAAACGGTTTCCTTAAAATCTTTTTCTTCCAGTTTAATCTTTTTCCCTTTAAACTGAACGGCAGAAATTATCAGGGTATCGTTAGGCTGGGCATGAATGGCAAAATATCCTCCATTCTCTGTTACTACTGCCTTTTCCGTATTTTTATTAATCACATGCACCCCATCGAGATCGGTATAATTCGCCATGATCTTACCTTTCAGAACGGTTTGGCTCTGCGACCATGAAGTTACAGAAAATAGCAACAAAAACAAAGGAAATATTCTTTTCATATTGAGTATCAGGAAAAAAAATCCGGCGGGCAACAACTTATTCAGCGATTATTTTCAGGTATTTTACAGCCAGTTCTGTAACCAAAAACGTTGCCAGGGTTTTGTTCTGGCTTTTCACGGCATTTTTAAACGGCAAATCATCCAGGGTATATATCCAGAAACCGTCGATATTTTCTTTTGGAATTTTCAGTTCTTCAACCAGATAATCTTCTTTAAACCAATACTGCAGTTTTAAGGTCAGGAGTTCCCGCCTTTCCACTTCCAACTCTTTTTTAAGCCTTGTTGTTTTACCCGATATAGCATTCAAAATAGGATCAAAAGGCAGCTGTCCGCCCAAAAGCCCCAACAGCTGTATTGGTTTAAAATCGCCGGCCGTTTTCAGCCTTCTTTCCGCCGTAGTATATTTTTTTTGCCCCGGCGAAACCAGTCCCAGGCTTTCCGAGGTAATGGTCTGTTTTGCTACCACTACCTCATCGAGCGCTCTGACTTTCACAGTCAAGGGCACTATAAAGGGTATTGTTTCAAAGTCTATTGCCTGCAGGACCAACCGCTGATCCTGGTATTGAACAGCAGAAATATACAGGGTATCCCCTACATTTCCACGAATCGTAAAAGAGCCGTTCTTATCGGACATAACCGTTTTTTTAGTCTGTTTATTCGCAATCGTAATTCCTTCGAGTTCGCCTGCTTTCCCGGCAGTTAATTTTCCTTTAAGCGCCTTTTCATTCTGAGAAAAGACTAAAGACGAACAGGACAGTAAAAAAAGGAGTAATGGTTGCTTCATTCAGATTCTTATAATATGCAATAAATAGCGGTTAACAGGGTAAAAGTATCGGCTTATTCTCAAAATTTATTGCCAACAACTTGGTAAAATTATGTTAATTATACGAATTTCGAATTCGCACCGATTTCTAATAAAACGTATCTTTGAATGTTTAGAACTCACAACAATGAAGAAAATAATAATTGCAAGCACCTCAACGCTGCACAGCGGAAGCTATTTAGAATACCTGCTTCCTGCGCTTCAATCGCATTTTACAGCCGTAAAAACACTGCTTTTCATCCCTTACGCAAGGCCAGGCGGTATTTCTCACGAAGATTATACCCAAAAAGTAAGCGAGGCTTTTTCAAAAATCAATATAGCGGTAAAAGGCCTACACGAATTTGAAGATCCCATCGAAGCCGTAGCAAAAGCAGAAGGAATTTTTACCGGCGGCGGCAATACCTTTTTACTGGTAAGCCAATTATACCAGACCAAAGTTATCGGCGCTCTTGAGACAGCCGTAAAAAACGGCACACCCTATTTAGGCACTTCGGCAGGAAGCAATATCTGCGGTTTAACAATGGGAACCACTAATGACATGCCTATTGTTTATCCGCCAAGTTTCAAAACACTGGGTTTTGTTCCGTTTAACATCAATCCGCATTATCTCGATCCGGATGTAAATTCCACACATATGGGTGAAACCCGCGAAACCCGGATTAATGAATTTCATCATTTCAATACCCAACCGGTACTGGGATTAAGAGAAGGAAGCTGGCTTGTTGTAAACAACGACACCATTACATTAAAAGGTGACTTAACGGCCCGTTTGTTCCGACGCAACCAGCAGCCGGAAGAAATGGCAACAGGAAGCGATTTAAGCCATTTACGATAAGACTATAAAACAAAAAACCCGAAACTAAGTTTCGGGTTTTCTTTTGGAGCGGAAGACGAGGCTCGAACTCGCGACAACCAGCTTGGAAGGCTGGAGCTCTACCAACTGAGCTACTTCCGCAGGAATGGTTTTTTAAAACTCCATCAAGTTTTTTGGAGCGGAAGACGAGGCTCGAACTCGCGACAACCAGCTTGGAAGGCTGGAGCTCTACCAACTGAGCTACTTCCGCATTTGTGAGTGCAAATATAGCTAATAAATTTCCTTACATGCAAATTTTTTATTGAAAAAAAAGTAGTTTTTTTGAAGCAACTATTCCCGTTTTACTGCATCTATAGTATAAATTATTTATTATTAAAACGTTAGGTTTTATTTCAGGAATACTTTGATTACCGAAAATTTATGGTTTTTATAAAAAAGATTGATGCCAAAACAACTTTTTCAGTTCGTCAGCCGGTTTTAAGACCCGGAAAACCTGTTGAAAGTTGTTTTTTTGACGGCGATGATTTGGAAACTACAACACATTTAGGCCTGTATAACAACAGTATTTTAGCCGGAATCGTTTCCATATTCAGGACAAGCAACGCCGCTTTTCCGGAAAAAGAGCAATATCAGCTTCGCGGAATGGCGGTTTTAGAAGATTTTCAAAAGAAAGGATATGGCGAACGCCTTGTAAATGAAGCCGAAAGATATATTAAAGAACAGGACGGTACTGTTATCTGGTTTAATGCACGGGAAATTGCTGTTGCCTTTTACAAAAAAATGGGTTACGAAGTTATGGGAGAAAAATTTGAGATTCCAACAATCGGCACGCATTTTGTAATGCGAAAATGTGTACAAAACGTTAAACAGGATTAAAAACGCTGTTTATTTTTCGTACCTTACTATTAATTTTTTACAAATTATGCTACATCGTTACTATTTATTACTGGTTCCCATGTTCCTTTTCGGCTGTAAAAAAGAAAAGGCGGTTATTGCCGAACAAATCATTCAGAAAGATAACATAAAAGTAACTCCCCTTGCTTTTCCGGAAGCTATCGCTATTGACACCGCTTACTTTGCAGATTATCCTGAAGAAGTAAAACAGTTTTACAAAAACAACCTGTACAAAACGGTCTGGACCATCGAAAAAGACCGGAAGGCGCTGACAGCAGCAATTAAAAACAGTGAATTTGACGGCCTCAATCCGGACGATTATTCCATTGGTTCCATTGAAAAACAGGAAGCCGGTCACAAAACCCTTTCTGAAAAAGAGCTGATCACGAATGATATTCTGCAAACAGCTGTTTTTTACAAGCTGGCAAATCATTTATACAACGGAAAAGTTGTCCCGACCAAATTATACAGCGACTGGGATTTGTATCCGAAAGAGATCAATCTTAACGCCAAATTGCAAAATGCGTTAAAGCACCATACCATCGAGGAAAGTCTGGATTCTTTAAAGCCCGATCACATTGTTTACAAGCGTTTAAAAGATGCTTTGCAAAAGATTGAAAACATGCCGAAAGACAATGTTAAAGACATCGTAGTGAGTGACAAAATTGTGCTGAATGACACCAATGCGGCCATGGTCACGATAAAAAAACGACTGGCTTACTGGGGTGATTATAAAAAAGAGGATTCGCTTACATCGGTATATGATGAAAAAACAGCCGGCGCGGTCAAAAAATTTCAGAAGCGACATGGTTTAACAGCCGATGGCGTTATCGGAAAAGGTACCGTTAGCGCTTTAAACTTTTCCAAAGCGACCCGGAAAAAACAGATTATTGCCAATTTAGAACGCTGGAGATGGTTCCCGAGAGATCTGGGCGAAAGCTATGTGATTATCAACATCCCCGATTTTAACCTGTATGTAGTCAAAGATAACGACACGGTTCAGAATCACCGCGTAGTCGTTGGTCGTGCCAAAAGAAGAACGCCGGTACTTTCGTCCCGATTCAGCAATCTGATTATTAATCCTACCTGGACCGTTCCGCCAACAATTTTAAAAGAGGACCTGACACCTTCTGCCAGCAAAAACAGAAACTATTTTGCCAATACCGGGATTACTATATATGACATGAAAGGCAATGTGGTGAGTCCGGGAGACTGGAATGCCAACAAGTCGAACAACTACCGTTATGTACAAAAACCGGGCAGCAACAACTCCCTGGGATTAATCAAATTTAATTTCAGCAATAAGCATTTGGTATATCTGCATGATACAAACCACCGCGATTATTTCAAACTGAACAATCGCGCTTTAAGTTCGGGCTGTATCAGGGTGGAGGATCCTTTTAAATTATCCGGCTATATTCTGGATAATGAAGAAAACAACTGGACTAAGGAAAAAGTAGATAAAATGATTGCGACCAATAAAACGCAGAGCATTGTATTGAAAAAGCCCACCTTTGTACATCAGCTGTACTGGACAGCATGGATGGACAAAGACGGGCTGGTATTCAGAAACGATATTTACGATCTTGATTTAGAGCTCTACAGCAAATTACGAGATTAATTTTGATTTCATTTCGTAATTGCGTGATGGATGGTAGATAAAAAGGCACGACTGGTCTTTTATCAGGTTAATGATTTCCTTGTGAAGTGCAACAGGAACAGCAGGACAACCCTGACTTCTTCCCAGTCTTCCTTGTGAAGAAATAAAACTTTCATTAGCATAATCAGCACCGTGCATCACAACTGCTCTGTTTCTTGCATTGTCATTGATGCCATATTCCAGTCCGTCCAAACGTAGGGACATTCCGTGTTTACCCTGATAAACTTCTCCGGTAGCATAGAATCCTAAACTACTTTTGAACGAATTGGTTTCATTGGAAAACTGGTTGGCAAATTCATCTCCGCTGTTTTTCCCGTGGGAAACCACAGACTGAAGTAAGATAGTGTTCGTAGCCATATCAATCACCCAAAGTCTTTTTTGAGTGGAGGACAGACTAAAATCTATTAAAGTCAAAATATCTTTTTTGATAACGCCTTGTTCTTTTAACTGATAGAAACCTTCCAAAGCTTTTGTAAAACTTTCCAGTTTCGGCATCGAGTAGGATTTGGTATTCAGGGTTGTATATAAGCTTTTAACTTTTAATTCAAATGAGGCTTTCGCATTGGCTGCTACTAACTTTGGCGGGTCTGTTTCCTTGATTGAAACTGGCTTAAAAGACAATAAAAAAAGAAACAAAACCGGGAAAATTCTGTAAACCATTGATAATCTATTCATTATATTACTGTGTGTTGAGTCCAAAAATATATATAAATTTTAAACGACCAAATTTTTTTTGACATTAATCGGCTAACTTTAACATTTTAATCGCTTTTTATTAAATTTTAACATTTAATACCTTGCTAATTCTTACAAAAAACACTTCAAAAAAGTACATTTGTTAATTTTAATGCGAAAAACTATATGAAAAACGCAGTTTTATTCATTTTTATTATCCTGAACACAACTTTTCTCTCCGGTCAGGAAATAAATAATGAACTTGAAAAAATTGCAATCCGGAAAAAAATACTCAATGCAAGGCTGTCTTCTTCCGCTGTAACGATTGACGGAAAGCTGCAGGAAACCGCATGGGAACAAGCGGAAATAGCATCCGGTTTTATCACCTATCAGCCCGATAACGGAAGCCTTGTTAGTCCGGAAAAACGCACCGAAGTCCGTGTATTGTATGACGATGACGGTATCTATATTGGCGCCATGCTTTATGATGATCCTGCCAAAATTGTAAAAGAAATTACCGAACGGGACAAATTCGGAACCTCCGATTTCTTTGGTATTTTTATTAACGGCTATAACGACGGGCAGCAGGATTTCCGCTTTTTTGTAACTACTGCCGGCACACAGCTGGACTGCATTGCCACCGCAGGCGGTGAAGATTATACCTGGGACGGCATCTGGCACAGCAGCGTCAGCATTACCGACTTTGGCTGGACAGTTGAAATGAAAATTCCTTATGCCGCCATACGGTTTTCCGAACAGAAAGACCAGATCTGGGGTGTGAACTTTTTCAGGGAAATCCGGCGTGACCGCCAAAAATATACCTGGAACCATATTGACAATAAAATTGGCGCCACCATCACGCAGGCCGGTATTTTAAAGGGCATTGCCAATATAAAACCGCCTACCCGGTTGTTCCTGATTCCTTATTCTTCCGTATATCTGAACCATAATGATGACGGTACCAAAACAGAGTTCAAAGCCGGAATGGATATCAAATACGGGCTCAGTGATTCTTTTACGCTGGACGCCATTCTGGTACCCGATTTCGGCCAGACGGCTTTCGACAATGTCATCCTGAACCTGGGGCCTTTTGAACAGGAATTCAACGAAAACCGCCCTTTCTTTACGGAAGGTACCGATCTTTTCAACAAAGGAAAACTCCTGTATTCCCGCAGAATCGGAGGCGAGCCTTCCACTACTCCAACCACCACTGAAGACGAGGAAGTCACCCATTTTCCGGGCAGGGTTAATTTACTGAATGCCTTAAAACTTTCCGGAAGAACATCCAAAGGACTGGGCATAGGCGTGATGAATGCCATTACCGAAAAAACCGAAGCCACCGTCCGGAATACCGTTACCGGGGCTACCCGGACTGAAGTTGTCGAACCGTTAACGAACTATAATATCCTGGTACTGGACCAGCGATTCCGGAAAAATTCCTCTGTATCCCTGGTGAATACCAGCGTGCTTCGCAACGGAAATTTCCGGGATGCAAATGTATCGGCAGTACTGTTCGACCTCAACACCAAAGCCAATACTTACAACCTTGCCGGAAACGCAAAATACAGCCATCTCAACACTGCCGAAAAACCGCAAAACGGGTATACCACCTATCTGAACTTTAGTAAAACCAGCGGCAAATACCGTTTTAGTGCCAACACTACCTATATCTCGAAAGACTACGATATTAATGATATGGGAATCATTTTTGAAACCAATTACCACAACTTTTATGTGAACGGGAATTACCGTATCCTGAATCCGAACACCACCTTTAATTCTTTCAAGATAAGTACGATTAATTATATCGAAATCCAGAATACCACCGGCCGTTTGCAGGAAGCTACGTTTGAGCTGACCCTGGATTCCGACAGTAAAAAAAATCATTATATCGGCGGAGGCCTAGGCTTATCTCCTTTTGAAACCTACGATTTTTACCAGCCGCGCCGGGAAGGACGTTTTGTGTACAATCCCAGATATTTCAGTACGTGGCTTGATATTTCTTCCAATTACAACTACCCTTTTGCCTTGGATGCCAATATTTACCTCGATCTTTTCGATCAGGACAAAAGGCATACCTATGGCATCCGCCTGAGTCCGCGTTATCGTTTTAACGACAAACTAACCCTGGTTTACGCTATTGACTGGACCCGTCAGAATGACGATAAAGGCTGGGTAGATTTTGATGAGGATGCGATTATTTTTGCCAACAGAAACCGGAATACCATTGAAAATACCATCGTTGGGAAATTTTCGCTTAACAACAAAATGACCTTCAACCTGAAAGCCCGTTACTATTGGTCGTATGCCGAAAACCTGAATTTTCTTTCACTGACAAACGACGGACATTTCACACCCAATCCCGGTTATAACGAGGACAAAAACTCCAATTTTAAAATCTGGAATTTCGATTTATCCTACTCCTGGTGGTTCGCACCCGGCAGCCAGCTTTCGGTTCTTTACCGGAATAATGCAATTCACAACGAAAAGCACTTAAATAAAAATATTATTGATAATTTAGACAACACTTTAAGCAATAATCTAAACAACACATTTTCAATTAGTTTTCGTTACTACATTGATTACAACAATGCAAAAAAATGGTTTAAAACATGAAAAAGAAAGTAATTTTAATGATTTTGGACGGTTGGGGAAAATCTCCCGACCCAAAAGTTTCTGCAATTGACAATGCCAATACTCCTTTTATAGATAGTCTTTATACCCAATATCCAAATGCTTCCCTGCGAACGGACGGCTTAAATGTAGGCTTACCCGAAGGACAAATGGGCAACTCCGAAGTGGGTCACATGAATCTGGGTGCCGGAAGGATCATTTACCAGGACCTGGCAAAAATTAACCTGGCGGTACAAAACAAAACATTAAACAACGAAAAGGTTTTACGGGATGCTTTTGAATACGCCAGAAACAACAATAAAAAAGTACACTTTTTAGGACTGCTCTCTGATGGCGGGGTGCATTCCCACACTTCACACCTGAAAGGCTTATTGGATGCGGCTCAGGATTTCGGACTGAAAGATGTTTTTGTACATGCTTTTACCGACGGACGTGATGTTGATCCAAAATCGGGGGTACACTATATAGAAGACCTAGAAAACTACCTTCACAAATCATCGGCCCGCCTGGCTTCGGTTGTTGGCCGTTACTACGCCATGGATCGTGACAAAAGATGGGAGCGTATTAAACTTGCCTATGACCTGATCGTAAACGGAAAAGGTGTTCCTACCCAAAATCCTGTTTCGAGTGTACTGGCCAGTTACCACAACAATATTACCGATGAATTTATTGAACCGATAGTTGTTGTGGACAACAATCAGCAGCCGGTTGCCACAATAGCAAACGGGGATGTTGTGATTTTCTTTAATTTCAGAACCGACAGAGGCCGTCAGCTAACCGAAGCTTTATCGCAGAAAGACCTGCACGAGCAAAACATGCACAAACTGGATCTGTATTATGTAACCATGACAAACTATGATGATACCTACCAGAATGTTCATGTGATTTACGACAAAGACAACATCACCGAAACACTGGGAGAAGTACTGGAGAAAAACGGTAAAAAACAGATCCGTATCGCCGAAACCGAAAAATACCCGCACGTTACCTTCTTCTTTTCCGGCGGGCGCGAAGCTCCTTTTGTTGGAGAAAGCCGCCTGTTATGTCCGTCGCCAAAGGTAGCCACCTATGATTTAAAACCCGAAATGAGCGCTTTTGACTTAAAAGATGCCCTGATTCCGGAACTTAAAAAAGGCGACGTGGATTTTGTTTGCCTGAACTTTGCCAACGGCGATATGGTAGGCCATACCGGTGTTATGGAAGCAGCAATCAAAGCCTGTGAAGCGGTTGACATTTGCGTAAAAGAAGTTATTGAGACCGCTTTGGAAAACAATTATACCACGATTGTTATTGCCGACCACGGAAATTGTGAAACCATGATCAACCCGGACGGCACGCCAAACACCGCCCATACAACAAATCCGGTTCCGATTATTTTAGTGGACAAAGACCTGAAATATATCGATAACGGAATTTTAGGCGACTTGGCTCCTACTATTTTAGAATTAATGGGTATTGAAAAACCGGCTGTCATGACACAGCACTCTCTTTTAAGACCTTTTGAAAAATAAACCCATAAAAAAAGCTCCTTATCCGGAGCTTTTTTTTATTTAAAACGACTGATGTCATAATACGATTTCTCGATCCATTCCTGATGATCCGGATGCGCAATCCGAAGCAGCTCCTGAACACGCTGCTTTAATGTTTTCCCATATAGATCGGCAATTCCGTATTCCGTTACGATATACTGTACATGTGAACGTGTTGTTACCACTCCCGCACCCTGTTTCAGATACGGCACAATACGGCTTTCCCCTCTTTTGGTAACCGATGGCAGCGCAATAATGGCTTTTCCGCCTTTACTTAAAGAGGCTCCCCGCACAAAGTCCATCTGTCCGCCCACACCGGAATACATTTTCGCCCCGATCGAATCGGCACAAACCTGACCGGTAGCATCCACTTCTATCGCCGAGTTAATCGCTATCATTTTGGGATTTCTGCGAATAACAGACGTGTCATTCACATAAGACGATTCCCGCATTTCAATAAACGGATTGTCATCTACAAAATCATACAAACGCTGGGAACCGATTAAAAAAGTAGCCAGAGCCCTTCCGCGGTTTACTCCTTTATAATTACAATTGATCACGTCATTTTCGATCAGGTCAATTACCCCGTCGGAAAACATTTCGGTGTGCAATCCTAAATTTTTATGGTTTACGAGTTTCGCTAAAACGGCATTCGGAATGGAACCAATTCCCATTTGAAGTGTACTTTCATCTTCGATCAATCCGGCAACCAATTCCCCGATTTTTGCTTCCACTGGGCTGATCTCTTTCGAACCGTGCCCGTGAATCACCTCATTTACCTCAACCAGGTAATCAATTTCGGAAATATGCAGGATTCCGTCGCCAAAAGTTCTCGGCATGTTCGGGTTGACCTGTGCGATAACCGTTTTGGAGTTTTCAATTGCCGCCATAGTCGCTTCTACCGAAACACCCAAAGAGCAATAACCGTGGCTGTCCGGTGGCGATACATGGATAAAAGCCACATCCAGGTGAATCACCTTTTTACGGAATAAATGCGGCAGTTCACTTAAAAAAACCGGTGTATAGGAACCGTTTCCGGCCGCCAAAGTGTGCCGTACATTCTGACCGATAAAAAAGGAATTCACATGAAAACTTTCCGCCAGTTCCGGATTTGCATAAGGAGCTTCTCCTTCCGTATGCAAATGGCATACTTCAACGTTTTTCAGTTCGGAGGCTCTTTCGGCCAGTGCCTTTGTTAAAACAGTGGGCGTTGCAGCCGCTGCCTGTACATAAATTCTGTCATTCGACCTTATAATCTTTACAGCTTCTGCTGCAGAAACATATTTACTCATACCTCTAATTTTTATGTAAAATTAAACCCACATAAGTTACGAAAATATGACGAAACTCATGTGGAAATTTCAATTAATGAATAATCAACAGAATGTTGTACTTTTGCGGTTTGAAATTCAATGTTATGATTATTCCCAAAACAAGAGAAGAAATAGAATTAATGCGAGAGAGTGCCCTATTGGTTTCTAAGACCTTAGGAATGATTGCCAGTGAAATCAAACCTGGTATTACCACGCTTCAACTTGATAAATTAGCCGAAACATTCATCAGAGACCATCAGGGGATTCCCGGATTTCTGGGATTATACGGCTGTCCTTCCACCTTACTGACAAGTGTTAACGACCAGATTGTTCACGGTTTACCAACCGACAGACCAATCCAGGAAGGCGACATTGTTTCGGTAGATTGTGGTGCTATTAAAAATGAATTTTATGGTGACCATGCCTATACTTTCGAGATTGGCGAGGTAGCTCCCGAAACGAAAAAGTTACTTCAGGTAACCAAAGAATCCTTATATGTTGGTATCCGTGAATTCAAAATCGGGAACCGCGTGGAAGACGTTGGAAATGCCATTCAGAAATACACCGAAGCACATGGCTACGGAGTGGTTCGTGAATTGGTAGGTCACGGTTTAGGCAAAAAAATGCACGAAGAACCGGAAATGCCAAACTACGGAAAAAGAGGCCGCGGTAAACTTTTTATAGAAGGAATGGTTGTAGCTATTGAACCGATGATTAACATGGGTACCAAAAACATCAAACATTTAAAAGACGGATGGACGATTGTTACCCGCGATGGAAAACCAAGTGCTCACTTTGAACACAATGTGGCTATCGTGGACGGGAAACCGGAATTATTATCCACTTTCGAATATATTTATCAGGTTTTAGGCATTCAATCTGATGAAGAAAAAGAATTTAGAAAAGAAGCTTTAGTACTCTAAATATAAAGTGCAAACGCTGTAATCCCTAAAAATTGCAGCGTTTGTATTTCAAAAATCTGTAAATGAAATCCGCTTTCAAATTTATCCTGAATACCATCCCAAGACCTTTATTAATAAGGTTGAGTTATGTTGCACGACCTGTTTTGGCTTTAGCCTTAAAAGGAAATGCGTTTACCGATCCTATAGACGGGAAAAGTTTCAGAACATTCCTTCCGTACGGTTACGGCACGCAGCGCAACAATGTTCTTTCTCCCAGTACGCTTTCACTGGAAAGACACCGTTTATTGTGGTTGTATTTAAAAAATGAAACCGATTTCTTTACCGCTCCCAAAAAAGTACTGCACTTTGCTCCGGAGCAGGCTTTCTACAAATTATTCCGGAACCAGAAAAACCTGGAATATACCACTACCGATTTATTATCGCCGTTAGCCGATGTAAAGGCCGACATCTGCAACCTGCCTTTTGCAGACAATTCGTATGATCTGATATTGTGCAATCACGTTTTGGAACACATTCCGGACGACACCAAAGCCATGCAGGAATTATACCGTGTTTTAAAACCGGGCGGCATGGGCATTTTTCAAATCCCGCAGGATTTATCGAGAGCCGAAACTTTTGAAGACGATTCCATTACCGATCCTAAAGAACGTGCCCGTATCTTCGGACAGTACGACCACGTTCGCGTTTACGGAAGGGATTATTTCGACAAGTTAAGAAACATTGGTTTTACCGTTGTGGAAGAAGATTACACCCAAAAAATTGCACCCGATCTAGTAGAACGCTATTGCCTGGCCAAAGGTGAAATTATTCCGGTTTGCTATAAATAAAAGCTTTTTGGAACAATAGTTGTATGAATTGTTTTAGGAGAATTGATTATCTTTACCTTTCAGACAATTTCAACAGACTATGCTATTTCATACAAAACTACGAATCTTAACGCTGCTATATTGTGTATTTCTAAGTACTGTTTCTGCTTTTTCACAGGTTGAAACCGAAGTAAATCCGCCATTCAACATTAAAACGATTTCCTTTGTACAAAGCGGCGCCAACACGATTCCGATGTTTCGTCTGGGCGATACTTTTGAACTCCAGTTTGACGATTTGTTTGGCAATGAAGCCGACTATTATTACACCATCACGCAATACAATTACGACTGGACGCCTACGATACTGGCAAAGTCTGAATATTTGCAGGGCATGGACAACCAAAGGATTATGACCTATCAGAACTCCTTTAATACCTTACAGATCTATTCCCATTACAAACAGGCATTCCCCAACCGTTTTAACCGTATTTTACTAACCGGTAACTATATGGTTAAGATTTTTAACGACAACCAGGAACTGGTTTTTTCAAGACGCTTTATCATTTATGAAGAAACCGTGAGCGTACCGCTGCAAATAAAACGTTCCCGTGACCTGGCGACAATTGAGAAAAAGCAGAATATGGATTTCACCATTAAAATGGGCGATAACAACCTGCAAAATCCGATACAGAATGTCAAAGTAGCACTATTGCAAAACGGAAGATGGGACAATGCCATCATGAATATCAAACCGCAATACACTTTAGGTTCCGACCTGATTTACCGTTATAACAAGGAAACACAATTCTGGGGCGGAAATGAGTTTTTATATTTTGACAACAAAGACATCCGAAATCCCGGAAACAATGTGGGCAAAGTAACTTCCGGAGAAATTTACAATTCTCTTTTGTATGCCAATTCTTCGAGAGCCGACAGGCCATATACCTATAATCCGGATATTAACGGCAGCTTTTACATTCGCAACATCAATTCAGACAATGGGGAAACGGAAGCGGATTATGCCTGGGTATATTTCACCCTGATACCGCAAACCACATTGACCAGAAAAGATATTTATGTAAACGGTATGTTTAACAACTATGCCCTGTCTTCAGAAAACAAAATGGATTTTAATACCGAAAAAGGGGTTTATGAAAAAGCCATGCTGCTCAAGCAGGGGTTTGTCAACTACCAGTATGTAACGGTGGATGCCAAAGGAAAAGTAGACAATGAAAATGCTTTTGACGGCAATTTTTACCAAACCGAAAACAACTACTTTGTAATTGTATATTACCGCGGAAACAACGACCGTTATGACAAAATCATCGGACGTGGATTTGCTACTTCAGAAAATATCACTAACTAAAAAAGTTTTAAATTTAACATAATAGATACAAATATTTATTATTTTTGGACTTATTTCTTTTAAAAAGCAATCGAAAATATGGTTTCACAAATAACGAGAGGCATAAAAATTTCCGTCTTGACTAGTTTTGAAGGTACATACTTCAAAAACTACAAAATTCACTTTGCCTTTAGTTATGAGATCACGATTGAAAACCAGAGCAAAGACTCCGTACAGTTAAACTCCCGCCACTGGGAAATATACGATTCGTTAAACGATATTGAAATTGTAGACGGCGAAGGTGTTATTGGTAAAAAACCGGTTTTAAAACCGGGAGAAAAACACACTTACAGCTCCGGCTGCCTTCTTTCATCGCCATTTGGCGCAATGCGCGGTTATTTTAATATGGTCAATTTTACAACGACCAGAAGTTTCCGTGTCATTATTCCTACATTCCGGCTGAGTGCCCCTTTCGCGCTGAACTAACCGATAATTTATCAAAGCATTAACACAACAAAAAAATCCTTTTTAGTGAATATTTTGTATCTTCGCTACGCGAAAAATTTGATCAATACAAAATACAGATTATTATGCCAAAAGGAATATACAATGTACCAAAAGCAGTTAACGAACCCGTTAAATCTTATGCTCCCGGTACTCCGGAAAGAGAGGCAGTTTTAGCTACTTTCAAAAAAATGTACAGCGCAAATGTTGATGTACCTTTATATATTGGCGGAGAAGAAATCCGTACAGGAAAAACAAAAAACCTAACGCCTCCATTCGACCACAAACATATCGTAGGACAATACCACGAAGCAGAAAAAGAGCATATTGAAAAAGCGATTACAACTGCTTTGGAAGCTAAGAAAAAATGGGCTGCCCTTTCATGGGAACACAGAGCGTCTATTTTCTTAAAAGCTGCCGATTTATTAGCAGGTCCTTACCGTGCAAAAATCAATGCAGCAACCATGATTGCTCAGGCAAAAACGGTTCACCAGGCAGAAATTGATTCTGCTTGCGAATTAATCGACTTTTTACGTTTCAACGTTCAGTTCATGACACAGGTATATGCAGAACAGCCTATCTCTTCTGAAGGTATCTGGAACCGTTTGGAGCACCGTCCGTTAGAAGGATTCGTATATGCGATCACTCCGTTTAACTTTACGGCTATCGCCGGTAACCTTCCTGCTTCTCCGGCATTAATGGGGAACGTTGTGGTTTGGAAACCAAGTGCAACACAAATCTACTCGGCAAATGTAATTGTTGAGGTATTCAAACAAGCTGGTTTACCGGATGGTGTTATCAACGTAGTGTATGGAAACTCAGCGATGATTTCCGATACGTTATTGGCAAGTCCTGATTTTGCCGGTATTCACTTTACAGGTTCTACAGGCGTATTCAACGACATGTGGGCTAAGATCGGACAAAACATCAGCAAATACAAAACATATCCAAGAATCGTAGGAGAAACCGGAGGAAAAGATTTCGTTCTGGCACACCCTTCTGCTATTCCGGCACAAGTGGCTACCGCTTTATCAAGAGGTGCTTTCGAATACCAGGGACAAAAATGTTCTGCTGCTTCAAGAGCTTACTTACCAAAATCGTTATGGCCGGCCATCAAAGAAGTTCTAGTAGCCGATTTAGCATCCATGAAAATGGGATCGCCGGAAGATCCTTCCAACTTCGTTTCTGCTGTTATTTCTGAAAGCTCTTTCGATAAATTAGCCGGTTTTATTGACCAGGCTAAAAAAGACAGCGATGCTGAAATTATTGCCGGAGGTAATTATGATAAATCTGTAGGGTACTTCATTGAGCCAACCGTTATCGTAACAACCAACCCGAAATACAAAACCATGGAAACCGAATTATTCGGACCTGTTTTAACCATCTACGTTTACGAAGACGCTAAATGGGAAGAAACACTTGCTTTAGTAGACGGAACTTCTGAATATGCTTTAACAGGAGCTATTTTCAGCCAGGATCGTTATGCTATTGAAGAAGCAACCAAAGCGTTGGAAAATGCAGCCGGAAACTTCTATATCAACGACAAACCAACCGGAGCTGTTGTAGGACAACAACCGTTTGGAGGTGCAAGAGGTTCGGGAACTAACGACAAAGCCGGTTCGGTATTGAACCTGATTCGTTGGGTATCACCAAGAACAATCAAGGAAACATTTGTTCCGCCAACAGATTATAAATATCCGTTCTTAGGATAACAGTATACAACAAAAAAGGTCCGTTATATAACGGACCTTTTTTTATTACTGATGGTATTACACTTTATACTTCAACGGAAGGTGAACCACCTTTTTCGTTTCAAAAAACGGATCCTCAAAAAAGTCCGACAAATCATATTGTGTCGCTTTTGGAAAATCCTGCAGCTCTTCGGTCAGATCGCCTCCTTTTAAATAAAGGATACCGTTTTTCAGCTCGTGCTGCTGCTTTTTGGCAATCTTATCTTTTACCCATTTTACAAAATCAGGCATATTGGTCACCGCACGGCTCACAATAAAATCGAAGTCTTCATTTACCAGCTCTGCACGCTTTTGTTCTGCTTTCACATTTTTCAATCCCAGGGCTGCCGCAACTTCATTAACCACACGGATTTTTTTGGCAATTACATCGATCAGATAGAAATCTACTTCCGGATACAATATCGCCAGAGGAATCCCCGGAAATCCACCTCCGGTTCCCACATCCATGATCTTGGAACCCGGCTTAAACTCCTGAATCTTAGCGATCCCTAAAGAATGAAGCACGTGTTTTACATAGAGTTCTTCAATATCTTTTCTGGAAATCACGTTAATTTTGGCATTCCAATCCTGATACAATCCTTCCAATTGCTGAAACTGAAATACCTGATTTTCGGTAAGGTTAGGAAAATACTTTACAATATCCTGCATTATTCTAAATTTTATGCAAAAGTAAACATTTTATGGTAGTTTTTTTTGCATTTTTAACCTATTGCAAATTGATTAATAATTACCTTTGAGCGAAAATTTTGCATTTTAATAAACTTATGATAAAACAGACTCCGCTTTTTTCCAAAACCGATAGTTTAAAATTTTTCAGGACACTAAATAAGAGAGTTAATGATTATTTTAAGGAAAATAATATCAAAAAAACAGGCAACTGGAAGCTGCATTTAAAAACACTGATCATGTTCAGTCTTTTCTTTGCTCCGTATTTCCTGATTTTAACCATAAGCATGCCGTTATGGATCCATCTTTTAATGACCATTGTAATGGGCATCGGGATGGCAGGCGTTGGAATGAATGTGATGCACGACGGGAATCACGGTTCCTATTCTTCCAAACCATGGCTGAATAAAATAATGGGCGGCAGTATGTATATCCTTGCCGGAAATGTTTACAACTGGCAGGTACAGCACAATGTATTGCACCACACGTACACCAACATCCACGGACACGATGAAGATCTGGAAGCGGGAAGAATCATTCGTTTTACCAAACACGCAGAATGGTCACCGGCACATAAATTCCAGCACTACTACTCTATTTTCCTTTACGGATTACTAACGTTTAACTGGGCCATTACTACCGATTTCAAACAAATGAGACGTTATATCAAAAGAAAACTGTCTTATGGCGAATTCCCAAGTCCTTTTAAATTGTGGACAACTCTGGTAATTACAAAAATCATTTACTTTTCCATCTGGATCATCCTGCCTATTATTTTAGGCATTGTATGGTGGGAAGTACTGCTTGGCTTCTTCATCATGCACTATACCGCCGGATTAATCCTTAGTGTGGTATTCCAGCTGGCACACGTAGTAGAAGACACCCAGCATCCGCAACCGGACGAAAACGGAGAATTGGAAAATACCTGGGCTGTGCACCAATTGTACACTACCGCTAACTTTGCGCCTAAAAACAGAATTGTAAACTGGTACACCGGTGGATTGAACCACCAGATTGAACACCATATTTTTCCAAACATCAGTCACATTCATTACAGCAAGATTGGTGAAATTGTAAAACAAACGGCCGAGGAATGCAACTTACCGTATTATGAATTTAAAAGCATGCGCATGGCGATTGTTTCCCACTTCAGACATTTAAAAGAAATGGGGCAAAAACCCGCTACTGCTTAAACGATACTACTAAAACACAATTTTTAACAACAAACCTTTTTTTATGAATCCGCTTTCAGATAGAATTAATAATTTATCGACCTCACAAACTTTAGCTATGGCTGCAAAAGCCAGAGAATTAAAAGCTGAAGGAAAAGATATTATCAGTTTAAGTTTGGGTGAACCCGATTTCAATACTCCTGATTTTATTAAAGAAGCTGCCATTCAGGCTATTCACGACAATTACAGCAATTACCCTCCTGTGGAAGGTTATTTAGACTTAAAAGAAGCCATTTGTAGAAAATTCAAAAGAGATAATAATTTAGACTATAAACCGTCACAAATTGTAGTTTCAACCGGAGCAAAACAATCGTTATACAACATTGCCCAGGTAATGATCAATCCGGGTGATGAAATCATCCTTCCGGCTCCTTACTGGGTTAGCTATTATGAGATCATCAAAATGTCCGGAGGTATTCCGGTAGAAGTTCCGACAAGTATTGAAAACGATTTCAAAATTACTCCGGAGCAACTGGAAGCAGCGATCACACCTGCTACAAAAATGGTATGGTACAGCTCTCCCTGCAACCCAAGCGGTTCCGTTTACAGCAGAGAAGAACTTACCGCATTAGCAGCGGTATTGGAAAAACATCCTTCCATTTATGTTGTTGCCGATGAAATTTATGAGCACATCAATTTTACAGGGACCTATTGCAGTATTGCTTCTATCCCGGGTATGTTAGACAGAACCATAACCGTTAACGGTGTGGCCAAAGCATTTGCCATGACCGGATGGAGAATCGGTTATATCGGAGCACCGGAATTCATCGCCAAAGCCTGCACCAAAATGCAAGGCCAGGTAACCAGCGGTGCCAATACTATTGCACAACGCGCTACCATCGCGGCAGTAGATGCCGATCCTTCCGTACTAAAACACATGGTACAGGCTTTCCACAGCAGAAGAGATTTAGTAGTAGGGCTGATTAAAGAAATTCCGGGAATGAAAATCAATGTTCCGGAAGGTGCTTTTTATGTTTTCCCTGATGTTTCCGCATTTTTCGGAAAAACATTAAAAGGAATCCAGATCAACAATGCCGATGATTTCTCCATGTACCTTTTATCGGAAGCCAATGTGGCAACGGTAACCGGTGATGCTTTCGGAAACCCGAACTGCATCCGTTTCTCTTACGCAACAAGTGAAGATCTACTAAAAGAAGCGCTGCGCCGAATTAAAGAGGCGGTAGCATCTTCCGAAGTTTTAGCATAAATGTACGCCTCAGGTTTTCCTGGGGCTTTTTTTTACTATCCCTGTAGTCCGGTCCTGCTTTTTAAATTCGTGATAATTATCGTATTTTTCACCTTTGCAATACAGGCACCGCCTTCACCCGGCCGGTGGCTGCCGGACTAACCCGAAAACAAACTATTAAAACCATAACACAACACAATGAATAAGAAAATACTATTACTCGGTTCCGGAGAATTAGGAAAAGAATTTGTTATCGCCGCACAGCGCATCGGCCAGACCGTAATTGCAGTAGACAGTTATGAAAACGCCCCCGCTATGCAGGTAGCCCACGGTTTTGAAGTGATCAACATGCTGGACGGTGACGCTTTAGACCGTATCGTTGCCAAACACAATCCGGATTTTATTGTTCCGGAAATTGAAGCCATCCGTACCGAACGTTTTTACGATTATGAAAAACAGGGTATACAGGTTGTTCCGTCTGCCAAAGCAGCAAACTTTACAATGAACAGAAAAGCGATCCGTGACCTGGCCGCTAAAGACCTGGGACTGCGAACCGCCAACTACCGTTATGCAACCTCAGCCGAAACATTGCAAAAAGCCGTTTCAGAAATCGGAATCCCATGTGTGGTAAAACCCTTAATGTCGTCATCCGGCAAAGGACAGTCCACCATCAAATCGGAAGCAGATATTGAAAAAGCCTGGCAATATGCCGTGGAAGGTTCCCGTGGTGATGTGGTTGAAGTAATCGTAGAGGCTTTTGTAAACTTCCATTCGGAAATTACCTTATTAACCGTAACCCAGAACAACAACCCTACGCTATTCTGTGCACCAATCGGGCACCGCCAGGAACGCGGCGACTATCAGGAAAGCTGGCAGCCGGCACGTGTTTCCGATAAAGACATAGCCGAAGCACAGGATATGGCCGGAAAAGTGACCGCAGCTTTGGGTGGCGCCGGATTATTTGGTGTGGAATTTTTCCTGACCGACGAAGGCGTATATTTCTCAGAACTTTCCCCTCGTCCGCACGATACCGGAATGGTAACTTTAGCCGGAACGCAAAACTTCAATGAATTCGAACTTCATTTGCGTGCTATTTTAAGCTTACCGATTGCCGAAATTACTTTGGAAAAAAATGGTGCCAGTGCCGTAATTTTAGCAACCGAAAATTCTGAAAAACCCGGTTACACCGGAATTGAACAGGTTGCTGCTTTACCCAAAACCGATTTCCGAATCTTTGGCAAACCAACCTCAAGACCTTACCGGAGAATGGGAGTTGTACTCACCAGTGACACTACCGATACCGCTATAGAGGAAATTACCGACAGAGCTAAAAAAACAGCCGCATTAGTAACCGTAAATGCCTAAATAATGAATCTTCTCCTTACCAATATTGCCAAACATGTTTCGCTATCACCGGAAGAGCAGGAATTGCTGTTGTCGTTAACCGAATCGAAAAGCTATAAAGCAAAAACGGTCTTATTAAAAGAAGGAGAAGTATGCCTGTATTCCTATTTTGTGACCCATGGCATCCTGCGCAGTTATACCGTGGATGAAAACGGTGTGGAACACGTGGTGAGTTTTGCCTCACCGGGCTGGTGGATAGCCGACATGTACAGTTTTTTATCACAGCGTCCCGGACAGCTCTTTATTGAAACCAATGAAGATGCCGAAGTAATACTGCTATCCAAAGAAAATCAGGAGCTTCTTTACGATAAAGTCCCTAAAATAGAGCGCTTTTTCAGAATCCTGATCGGGAACTCACTTGTGGCAAACCAGCAGCGACTCATTGACAACCTCAGCTTTACAGCCGAGGCCCGTTATGACAAGTTCACTAAAAAGCACCCCGACCTGATCCACTGCCTTCCGCAAAAGCAAATTGCATCCTATATAGGAGTAACGCCGGAATTTTTCAGCAAAATGAAAGCCCGGATGCTCAAAAAATAGCACCTCGCTTACTACATATATCCCCGTTAGTTTTCAAACACTAACGGGGATAATTATTTCTTAATCTAGGTTAAGTACATTCTGTTTCAAGTGGTTGTATCTTTGACATATCAAAATAACCGTTATGAATAGAAAAGATTTTATCAGAAAAAGTTTATTAGGTACCGGAGCAGTTATCACCGGATCGGCACTGGCAAAAGAAGCCCTTTCAAATACAGAAGAAACAATAGGATTCAATCATATTCAAAACACAAACTCAAAGATCATGGAAAATATAGTATTACACAAAGCAGATACCCGTGGCAACGCTAATCACGGATGGCTACAAAGTTATCACACTTTTAGCTTCGCAAATTATTTCAATCCCGAAAGAGTAAACTTCGGAGTACTGAGAGTATTGAATGACGATACTGTTGCAGCCGGAATGGGCTTTGGAACGCATCCGCATGACAATATGGAAATTATCAGTATCCCGCTCGAAGGCGACCTGGAACACCAGGACAGCATGGGTAACAAAACCGTTATTAAAAAAGGTGATATCCAGGTCATGAGTGCCGGAACCGGTGTAAAACACAGCGAATACAATAAAAACAGCGATAAAGAAGTAAAATTTTTACAGATCTGGGTATTCCCGAACAAAAAGAATGTTAGTCCGCGCTATGACCAGATTGCTTTAAACGAAGAAGAAAGACACAATAAATTACAGCAGATCCTTTCGCCTAACCCTGACGATGCCGGTGTATGGATCCATCAGGATGCCTGGTTTCACATGGGAAAATTTGACCAGAATACCGAAGCCCAATACCGTATAAAAAAAGAAGGCAACGGTTTGTATGTTTTTGTACTGAAAGGAAGCCTTACCGTAAACGGACAGGAACTAAACACCAGAGACGGTTTTGGTATCTGGGATATTGACAGCGTTAACATTAAGGCTGCCACCGATGCTGAATTCTTATTGATGGATGTTCCGATGAACATGAACCTGTAAATAAAACAAAAACAACATATTATTTCAATAATTTAAAAAAACATTATTATGGCAACAACAAAATGGGCAATTGACCCGACACACTCCGAAATTGGTTTTAAAGTTAAACACATGATGTTTACAAATGTCTCCGGAAAATTCGAAAACTATGAGGCAACCATCACTACTGAAGATGACAATTTTGAAAATGCAAACATTAGCTTTACAGCAGATGTTAATTCTGTAGACACCCGTAACACCGACAGAGACAACCACCTGAAAAGTGCTGACTTTTTCGATGCGGAAAACCACCCGAAATTAACGTTCAAAGCCTCTTCTTTTTCAAAAGTTGATGATGAGAACTATGAATTATCCGGTGATTTAAGTTTAAGAGGTGTTACAAAATTTGTAACCCTTCCGGTAGAATTCAGCGGATTGATGAAAGATCCATGGGGCAATACAAAAGCCGGTTTAAACATTAGCGGAAAAATAAGCCGTAAAGACTGGGGGCTAAACTGGAACTCTGCACTGGAAACCGGTGGTGTTTTAGTGAGTGACGATGTTCGTTTGAATATAGAATTACAATTATTAAAACAATAATCTGGTAATCATTATTTTTTTGGTTAAGTAAGTTATCCCTGGAATTCCAATGAATTCCAGGGATATTTTTTTTACAAACCGGCAGTCAGCAAAGCAACCCGCATTATCTTAATCTAAAAAGTACTATTTTTGTCCGGACAATAAACAAACAAAACCAACAAAGAATAGTATATGAAAGCATATGTATTTCCGGGTCAGGGTGCCCAATTCACCGGAATGGGTAAAGATTTATATGAAAATTCAGCATTAGCAAAGGAATTATTTGAAAAAGCAAACGAGATATTAGGCTTCCGCATTACCGACATTATGTTTGAAGGAACTGCCGAAGAATTAAAAGAAACCAAAGTAACACAGCCGGCAGTTTTTTTACATTCGGTTATCTTAGCAAAAACATTAGGAGCCGATTTTAAACCGGAAATGGTTGCCGGACATTCTCTTGGTGAATTTTCTGCTTTGGTCGCTAACGGAGCGCTTTCTTTTGAAGATGGCCTGAAATTAGTTTCCCAACGTGCTTTAGCCATGCAAAAAGCCTGCGAGATCACACCATCTACTATGGCTGCTGTTTTAGGTCTTGAAGATAAAGTTGTGGAAGACGTTTGCGCGGCTATTGACGGTATCGTAGTGGCTGCCAACTATAACTGCCCGGGGCAGTTAGTTATTTCAGGAGAATTAAAAGCGGTTGAAAAAGCCTGTGAGGCAATGAAAGAAGCCGGCGCAAAACGCGCATTGATCTTACCGGTTGGTGGTGCTTTCCACTCGCCAATGATGGAACCGGCCCGTGAAGAACTGGCGGCAGCGATTGAAGCGACAACGTTTTCAAATCCGATTTGCCCGGTTTATCAAAACGTTCCTGCCAATGCCGTATCAAATCCGGACGAAATTAAAAAGAACCTGATCATTCAGTTAACCGCTCCGGTAAAATGGACACAGTCCGTACAACAGATGATTGCTGACGGTGCCACTTCTTTTACAGAAGTAGGTCCCGGAAAAGTATTGATCGGATTGGTAAATAAAATCAATAAAGAGGTGGCTACCGCTTCTGCATAGTCTGCACCTTATATAAAACAAAAATCCGGAAGCAATGCTTCCGGATTTTTTATAGCTGTATTTTTTATTACATTCCACTTCTGATGGCCTCTACCGGATCTAATTTTGATGCGGATATAGCCGGAATAATCCCGGAGATCAAACCGATAAAAGCGGCTAAGGAGGTTCCGATGAGAATATTCCAGAATCCCAGGACAAATTCAAAATCCAGAACCTTGGACATCACCATTGCGATTATCCAGACCAACAGCATCCCTACCAATCCGCCGATAACGGAAAGGATAATGGCTTCAAACAAAAACTGGAATAATATAAAACGGTTTTTAGCGCCCAATGCTTTTTGAATCCCGATCAGGTTCGTTCGTTCTTTTACGGAAACAAACATGATATTCGCAATTCCGAAACCGCCAACCAATAGCGAGAATCCACTGATAATCCAGCCCACGACATTCATCTGCCCGACAATACTATCAATAAAATCCGTGAAACCGGACAATACATTGATAAAGAAATTGTCAATTTCACTGGTTTTTAAACCGCGGAATGTTCGCAGTTTCTGCGTAAGCTCTCCTTTAAACGCATCAATATCCACTCCTTTTTTAGGACGGATAAGAATGGCAGGCGTTAGCATATCGCTGTTATCGCCATACAGTCTTCTCAGGAAGTTTACCGGTAAAAAAGCGGAAATGTCTTTACTTTTCCCGAACGTACTGGCTCCTTCTTTATCCAGAACTCCGATTACCGTGAACCGCTGTCCGTATAAGCGGATCTTTTTACCCAAAGGATCGATACCGTTAAACAAACCCGCCGCCACTTCACTTCCGATAATGATGACCGGTGTTCCGGAGTTGGATTCCGATTCGGTAAAAAATCTTCCTTTGGCAAATTTTAATTTTTCAATATCGACAAACTCGTTTGTACACGGATTAATACTGATGCCGCTAACGGTGTTCGATTCATATTTAATATTTTCGGCACGGGTAAAAAGATTGAACGAAATTTTGTCCATCTCTTTCAGCGAACGCTTTAAATAATCAAACTCTTCGTAGGTAACATCCGGAAACTGCTCGCGTTTCCATTGCGGGATATCTGTAGGCCCGAAAGAAAAACGCATTAAATAAACCGTGTTCTTATCCAAACCGCTTAAATCATTCTTAATTTTCCGGTCCATAGAATCCACAGCCGCCAAAACTGCAATAATCGAGAAAATCCCTATGGTCACCCCTAACAGGGACAATAAGGTTCTCAGCTTATTATTTCGCAAAGCATTGAGTGCAAAACTCAGGCTTTCTTTTAACAGTCTTAAATATAAAAGCATAGTGTCTGTTTTGACTTTTGTAAAATTCTTTATTTTTTCAATAATATCCTAAACAATTAGTACCTAAAACACCGGAAATGTTACAGAAAAACAAGACAAATATCCACAGGCATTAACAGAACGAAAATCACACTTTTACCGGCAGCGGCACAAGTAAACTCCAAAGCCTAAAGTAGCACTCTAAATAAAGCTGTTAATCGTAACGAAAACAATGAAAAAAAATAAAAAAACATCAAAATCTAACCCCTATTATCTTGAATGTTAAAGTAACAATAACTACTTTTGCACCTTTAAAAACACAACAACACAATGAACACTACAAAAACCATTCAATCTGCTTTAATTTCAGTATTTGATAAAGACGGATTAGAACCTATCGTTAGAAAATTACACGACCATAACGTAACCATTTATTCAACGGGCGGAACCGAAGATTTTATCAAAAACCTGGGTATTCCTGTAGTTCCTGTAGAAGATGTTACTTCTTATCCTTCTATTTTAGGCGGACGTGTAAAAACGCTTCACCCAAAAATCTTTGGCGGAATTTTAAACCGTCAGGATCACGAAGGTGACGTGCAGCAGATGGAGGAATACAAAATCCCTCAAATTGATTTGGTAATTGTAGATTTATATCCTTTTGAAAAAACGGTTGCTTCCGGAGCCGGTGAAGCGGATATCATTGAAAAAATCGATATCGGCGGAATTTCCTTAATCCGTGCAGCAGCAAAAAACTTCAAGGATACTGTTATTGTTCCTTCCGTTAACGAGTATGCTTTATTTTTAGAAATGATCACTATTGGAAACGGTGCTACCACTCTTGAAAACAGACGTTTGTTAGCCACTAAAGCTTTCCATGTATCATCGCATTACGACGGAGCGATCTTTAATTATTTCAACACAGACGAAACCATCTATAAAGCAAGTATTACAGACGGTCAGGTTTTACGTTATGGCGAAAACCCGCACCAGAAAGGATATTTCTTTGGCGAATTCGATAAAATGTTCACCAAAGTACACGGTAAAGAACTTTCTTACAACAACCTGTTGGATGTTGATGCTGCTGTAAACCTGATGAACGAGTTTAAAAATGACAATCCTACATTTGCCATTTTAAAACACAACAACGCTTGCGGTATTGCTACCCGAAACACGATGAAAGAAGCTTACCTGGATGCTTTAGCCGGTGATCCGACTTCTGCTTTCGGAGGTGTTTTAATCGCCAACGGAAAAATTGACGAAGCGGCTGCCGAAGAAATCAACAAGCTGTTTTGTGAAGTGGTAATTGCTCCGGCTTATGACGAAAAAGCAATTGCGATTTTAGAAGAAAAGAAGAATAGAATCATCCTGATTCAGAATGAGGTGGAATTACCTACAAAACAGGTAAGAACATGTCTTAACGGAATGTTAATTCAGGATAAAGATAACATTACAGACAATAAAGAGCACTTAAAAACCGTTACCTTTACAGCACCTACAGCGCAAGAAATTGACGATTTACTATTTGCTTCTAAAATTTGTAAGCATACTAAATCCAACACTATTGTTTTTGCTAAAAACAAACAATTGTGTGCTTCCGGAACCGGTCAGACATCACGTGTTGATGCGTTACGCCAGGCAGTAGAAAAAGCCAATTCATTTCATTTTGATCTAAACGGAGCGGTTATGGCAAGCGATGCTTTTTTCCCGTTCCCGGATTGTGTTGAGTTAGCAAAAAATGCTGGTATTACAGCTGTAATTCAACCTGGTGGCTCTATTAAAGACGAATTAAGCATTAACTATTGCAATGAAAATAAAGTTGCAATGGTATTTACGGGTGTTCGTCATTTTAAACATTAATTTTATTATTTTTGTAGGCTAATTATTTATAAATATATTAAACCCTTTTTTGTATGGGATTTTTTGATTTCATGACTGAGGATATTGCGATTGACCTTGGTACCGCAAATACCCTTATAATCCACAATGACAAAGTTGTCGTTGATAGTCCATCTATAGTTGCTCGTGATCGTGTTTCTGGGAAAATTATTGCCGTTGGTAAAGAAGCAAACCAGATGCAGGGTAAAACTCATGAAAACATTAAAACCATACGTCCTTTAAAGGATGGTGTAATTGCTGATTTTGATGCGTCGGAAAAAATGATCAGTTTGTTCATTAAAAGTATTCCTGCGCTTAAAAAGAGAATGTTCACACCGGCTTTGCGAATGGTGGTTTGTATCCCTTCCGGTATTACCGAAGTGGAAATGCGTGCGGTAAAAGAATCCTGCGAAAGAGTAAACGGGAAAGAAGTATATCTTATCCATGAGCCTATGGCTGCGGCTATCGGTATTGGTGTAGACATTATGCAACCGAAAGGAAACATGATTGTAGACATCGGTGGTGGAACAACAGAAATTGCAGTTATTGCTTTGGGCGGTATTGTATGTGACAAATCGGTTAAAATTGCCGGTGACGTTTTCACGAACGATATTGTATACTATATGAGAACCCAGCACAACCTTTTCGTTGGAGAAAGCACGGCTGAAAAAATTAAAATTGCTATCGGAGCTGCGACAGAAGATCTGGATACGCCGCCGGATGACATGTCTGTACAGGGACGTGACCTGTTAACAGGAAAACCGAAACAGGTGGATGTATCGTATCGTGAAATCGCAAAAGCTTTGGATAAATCCATTCAGCGTATCGAGGATGCCGTTATGGAAACCTTATCGCAGACACCTCCGGAATTAGCAGCAGATATCTACAATACCGGAATTTATCTTGCCGGTGGAGGATCGATGCTAAGAGGACTTGATAAACGAATTTCACAAAAAACTGATTTACCGGTTTACATCGCTGAAGATCCATTGCGGGCTGTAGTTAGAGGAACCGGAATGGCATTAAAAAACATTCAGAAATTTAAAGGGATACTTATCAAATAAAGAAATAATTCATGCAGCAAATTTTTAACTTTATATTAAAAAACAGTAACAAGTTACTGTTTTTGCTGCTTTTGGGCATTTCTTTATCTTTAACGATACAATCGCACTCATATCACAGAAGCCGTTATATCAGTTCGGCAAATACATTTACCGGTTTTGTTTACGAAAAAATCAATAATGTAAAAGAATACCTGAATCTTCGCGAGCAAAACAACCAGTTGGCTTTCGAAAATGCAGAACTGAAAAAACTGCTTTACAACGGAGTGGATTCTTTGGGCACTAACGTTTCGATGCCGAAACCGTCCGGCCTGGAGAATATTAAAGTATATAATGCCAAAGTAATCAACAACACTTTTAACAGTAAAGAAAACTACCTGACGTTATTGGGCGGTGAAAAAGACGGTTTAAAAGCCGATATGGGCGTTGTGAACAGCTTAGGTGTTGTCGGGATTATCGAAAAGACATCGTCCAGTTATTCGACTGTACAAAGTGTTTTAAACGTCAAATCGCAGATCAATGCGAAAATCAAAAAGTCCAACCATTTCGGTTCCCTGATCTGGAACGGACGTAATGTTGGTTTTGCACAGTTAATCGATGTACCCCGACTGGCTTCCGTTAGAAAAGGAGACACCATCGTAACCGGTGGGCGTTCGGAAATTTTCCCGGAAAACATCCCTATCGGAACGATTGACAAAGTATATATCGATAAGGCGACCAATTATTACACCCTTAATGTTCGGTTATTCAACGACATGACAAACTTAGGTCATGTGTATGTAATTGAAAATTTGAAAAGAGCAGAAATCCAGAAACTAGAAGAAGAAACAAAAAATGAATAGCACGTTTATTACAAATAGCTTACGGTTTGTAATGCTACTTGCCATACAGGTTGTTATTTTTAACAACATCAATTTTCTGGGTTTTATCAATCCCTATCCGTATATCCTTTTTATAATTTTATATCCGGTTAACGGAAATAAAGCAGGATTACTGATGGCCAGTTTCTTCCTGGGTCTTATCATGGATATGTTTTCCAATTCGGGAGGCGTACATGCGGCAGCCTGCGTTACACTGGCTTATTTCAGACCGGCTTTCTTCCGGTTTTCATTTGGAGTGAGTTACGAATACCAAACCGTCAAAATAACCGATAAGCTCTCCCCCGAGCGTTTCTCATTTATACTAATAGCGGTGGTAACCCACCATTTGGTACTCTATTTATTAGAAATATTCCGTTTTAATTTTATTTGGGATATTTTATTACGAACTTTACTAAGCACAATATTTACTTTACTACTTTGCATCATAATTATTTATTTAATTAAGCCTAGCAAACGATGAGAAAACTTTTATTACCTGGTTTGATTGTTATTTCAGCACTGCTGATAATGGCAAGGCTTTTCTATTTGCAAATTTTAGATGATTCGTATATTCAGAAATCGGATAACAATGCGATTAAAATTAAATATGAATATCCGGAACGCGGTTATATCTACGACCGTAAAGGACAGCTTTTGGTTGCTAACCAGCCGTCTTATGACATTATGGTTACCCCAAAAGACGTTAAAAATATTGATACTCTTGAATTCTGCAACCTGTTAAACATCACAAAAGAAGAATTCATTAAAAAAATACAGAAAGCCCGCGTGTACAGTCCAATGCTTCCTTCTGTGTTCATCGCACAGCTGAATAAGATGGAATATGCGGCTTTTCAGGAAAAAATCAGAAAGTTCTCCGGTTTTGAAATTTTAAAGCGTTCGCTAAGGGATTACCAGGTAAATGTTGGTGCCAATATTTTTGGTTACATTACTCAGGTTAACGACAACATTATCAAAAAACACCCGTACTATAAAAGCGGGGACCTGATTGGTATGCAGGGTGTCGAACAAATGTATGAAGACATCCTGAGAGGAACCAAAGGGGTAAAATACATCCAGCGTGACCGTTTCAACAGGGATATCGGTCCTTATAAAGACGGTATCTATGATACGATCGCCATACAGGGAGAAGACATTACACTAACCATTGATGCCGAGCTTCAGAAATACGGCGAATCCTTAATGGTTAACAAAAGAGGCGGTATCGTGGCTATCGATCCGAAAAGCGGTGAGATTCTGGCACTGGTAACCGCCCCGTCCTATGACCCGGCTATCTTAGTGGGTCGCGAGCGTTCAAAAAACTACACCATGCTGTTTAACGATTCTATCGCAAAACCGTTATATGACAGGGGTTTACTAGCCGAGTATCCTCCCGGATCACCGTTTAAAATACTTACCGGATTGATCGGTTTACAGGAAGAAGTGATCGATGAAAACACCTCATTTGTTTGTCATCACGGGTTTTCTTATGGTAGAGGTGCTTTTATGAAATGCCACTGCCCGGGCGGAAACATCCAGCTTCACAACGGTATTTACAAATCCTGTAATGCCTATTTTGCCAATGTTTACAAAAGAACGATCGAAAAATACAGCAAACCGAGATTTGGAGTTGACGCCTGGAGCGGCCATCTGAAAAGTTTCGGATTGGGTAACTTTATGGGCTACGACTTACCTCCGGGAAGAAAAGGACATATTCCGACATCAAGGTATTATGATCGCTGGTATCCAAACGGCGGATGGAAAGGAACAACCATTATTTCCAATTCTATCGGTCAGGGTGAGGTTACCATGACACCTATTCAGTTAGCCAGCATGATGGCTACCATTGCGAATGAAGGGTATTATTACACTCCTCACGTAATTAAAAAGATTGAAAAGCATAAGATCGATAAAAAATTCACGACCAAACACGTTACCACTATTGACAAACAATATTTCCGTCCGGTTATTGACGGTCTTTTTGACGTGTACAATATGGGAACGGCAAGAAGCCTGCGCGTAGACGGCATTGAAATTTGCGGTAAAACCGGTACTGCCGAAAACTTTACCAAGATTAACGGAAAACGTGTTCAGCTTACTGACCACTCCGTGTTCGTTGCTTTTGCGCCCAGAAACGATCCTAAGATCGCTATTGCGGTATTGGTCGAAAACGGATATTGGGGTGCGCGTTGGGCAGGACCTATTTCCAGCTTAATGATTGAAAAATACCTCAAAGGTACCATTACCCGAACAGATTTAGAAAAAAGAATGCTGGAAGGAAGCTTACAGCACGAATATGACAAGGTTACCAGCGGATTACCTTTTACAATTAACAACAAATAATGAAGAACCAAAGTGTAGCGAGTAATATCGATTGGATTACAATACTTATTTATATTGTATTAGTTGCCATGGGATGGATGAATATCTATTCTGCTTCGTTACCATTGGAACAAACGTCCATATTTGACCTGAGTCAGATTTACGGAAAACAGATGCTGTTCATTCTTCTGGCAATTCCGTTGATCTTCACAATACTATCTGTGGATGCCAAGATTTTCGAGAAATATGCCGTCGTCTTTTACGCCCTCGGTATCGTATTGTTATTAGGACTCTTCGCCTTTGGTAAAACCATTAAAGGGCAGACCAACTGGTATCAGTTTGGCGGTTTCGGTTTCCAGCCCTCGGAATTTGTGAAAACCGCAGCAGCCTTACTACTCGCCAAACTACTGAGCGACACCCAGATAAACATCAAACAATTCAGCCATCAGGTACTTGCACTGGCCGTTTTTGGCTTTCCGGTTATCCTGATCATGCTCCAGCCCGATGCCGGTAGTGCCATGATTTTTATCTCACTGGTATTCGTACTTTACCGAGAAGGTTTGCCAAGCTGGTATTTATGGACCGGATTTATCGCGATTATACTCTTTGTCCTTGCCTTGATTATCAAGCCTGTTTTCATTGTAATCCTGGCGCTGATGATCATGATTATACACTATATCTTTAACCGGCGAATTAACCGGAATCCGCTCGTGTACGGTATCATTTTCGTACTGATTACCGGTTTTGTATTCTCAGTGGACTATGTATATGAAAATGTACTGGAATCGCACCAGAAAGACAGGATCAATGTACTTTTGGGTAAAGATGTCAACATGCAGAAAGAAGGATACAACCTTAACCAGTCCATGATTGCGATTGGTTCCGGAAGCTGGATCGGAAAAGGCTACCTGGAAGGAACACAGACAAAAGGCGGTTTCGTTCCCGAACAGCATACGGATTATATTTTTACCACTGTTGGTGAAGAATGGGGATTTGCCGGAGCTGCAGTTGTTATCGCGTTATTCGTGACGCTATTCCTGCGGATCATCTATTTGGCCGAACATCAGAAAACAAAGTTTAGCCGTGTCTACGGGTATTGTGTGGCCACTTTCCTGTTTACCCACTTCTTTGTAAACATTTCGATGCTAATTAAAATGTTCCCGACCATTGGAGTACCACTGCCCTTTTTCTCGTACGGTGGTTCCAGCTTGTGGGCCTTTACGATTTTACTGTTTATCTTCCTGAAAATGGATGCGAATAAGGTAAACGAATGGTAGTTAATTAAAACTCCATCCTTTATAATCACTCGATTTTTCGAATTTGTTTTCTACGGCATCCGGTAATTGCGGAAAGAAGTCAATGCCGGTTAATTTTTCGATGGTATCCACATCCACAACAAATTCGTAAAGCGGTTTCTCGCTGGCTTCATGCGGCACCAGGAAACCGATCATCTTATCGCCTTTTTTAGTCATTAAAACCTTGTAGAAATAATTCGGAACCGCTACCTGCTCCTTCCCGATAGTCTTCAGGTTATCCGACAATACACCGCCGGTCACAACATAAAGTCCGTCGTATTTTGTAGCCCAGTAGCGTACTTTCTGCTCCAACCTGTTCCAGACACCATCGTTAAAATCATGCCGCTGGGGCGAAATATTGGACGTTAAAAATGTTTCCTGATACATTTCATAATCCTTTTTCCGATCGCCCGCCGGACACAAATGTCCTTTATCATAACCGGAATTTTTATAGTTTTTCCAACTGGCAGAACCCGTTTTTACCGCATTATCTTCAATAAAAAAAGGTCGTTTGTAATCCCTGTTTGAAAAGTCGTTTTTCGTTAGCGTATAGGCTACCCACTCCGATTGCTCATAATCTTCGGCATACGAAAACGTATAACTGTTGTGGGTAATAACCACACCGGTAGTAGAGGTCGGATAATAATCGAACCCATTTTTCAGAACCGGACTTACCGGCGATACAATACTCTCTTTCGGGTGTTCATTACTGATTACCACTGTATTTTCAGTGTTTTGACGGCACGAATGCAGCAAAAAAATCAGGAGAGCCAGTTTTATCGGGATTACAATACTCTTCATCGCAATTAATCAGTATATGGTATAATTTTTGTTACATTTGTAAAGATAGCAAATAGTTATAACGCATTTTACAATTCAAAAAAGTATAATTTATGAGAATGAAATTAATGTTGGCTGTGTTGATTATGGCAACACAATTTAGTTTTGGACAGGAAATCGCTAAAGAAACAACAACCAATGCTGAAACACATATTAAAGAAACACAGGACGAATTAAAAAGAATCAAAGAAGAAAAAGAGCGTATTGAAAAAGAAAAGCTCGACAATGAAAAAGCGCTGGCACTTAAGGAAGCCGAAAAACAGCGAAAAATAGCCGAAAAGGAACAAAAAAGATTGGCTAAAGAATTAAAGAAAGCCGAAAAAGCACATGCCAATCTTGAAAAAGCACAAAAGAATGTGCATAAAGCAACCGACAGGGTTCAGAGCAGTCAGAAAGATTTGGACAAACAAAATGAAAAATACCGAAATCTGAAAGACCGCAACAAGCTTACTGATGAAGACGACATCAAATGGAAAAAGAAGCTTTTAAAGCTTGCCAATAAAAATAAAGAACGAAAAATAGAATTACAGGAAGCGCAATTAGCATTAAAAAACCTGAATCCTAATTCCTAATAAAAAAGCCATCTTCACGATGGCTTTTTTATTATTGCTATTTATGATGCTTTTACATCCAGGGCATCCCGGAGCGCATTACCTATCATCATAAAGGCCAATACCAGCAGCAGCATCGCTACTCCCGGGATAATCGCCAGATACGGCTTTCCCAATATGATATAATTATAGTTATCCTTAATCATGGAACCCCAGCTCGGAACCGGAACCTGTGCGCCCAGTCCTAAAAAGCTCAGTCCGCTTTCCACCAATATGGCCGAAGCAAAATTAGCTGCCGAAATTACAATTACCGGCGCCATACTGTTGGGTAAAATATGGTTGAAAATGATACGGCTGTTTTTATAACCCAATGCCCGGGCTGCCGTTACATACTGCATTTCCCGGATACTCATAACCTGCCCTCTGACCACACGGGCCACTTCTACCCACATCGTTAATCCGACCGCTACAAATACCTGCCAGAAACCTTTTCCTAAAGCCAGTGTTATCGCAATAACCAGCAGCAAGGTAGGAATAGACCAGATCACGTTAATAAGCCACATGACAAACGCATCGACCTTACCGCCATAATAACCGGCAATGGCACCAAAGAAAATCCCCACAATCAGAGAAATCAGTACCGCGACAAAACCAATCGCAATTGAAACTCTCGAACCAATGACCAGGCGGCTCAGTAAGTCCCGCCCCTGGTTGTCCGTTCCCAAAAGAAAGGTTTTCTCCACTATGTATTTTGTCTTCAGCATTTCCGGATCCTTTTCTTTCCCGAAAGCGGAAAGCGGAATTTTATCGGTGATAACGATATTCTTGTCTTCCGAGTATTCGTCAAAATACAGGGAATCGTTTGCTATTCTATAAGCGTTAACCGGTTTTTTGGTAAAATAATCCGGATGTCCTGTAAAGTAATCACACCAATGGCTTTCCGGCTGTGTTTCCAGCGGAATATGGAGTATGGTTACTTTAAAACCGGGTTCTTTGGAACGTATTGCCAAATCACCCCAGTTGGCATATTTGGAATTATCCGGAGCAATAAAATAGCCGGACACGGCTACAAAGATTAATATTGCAATAAACACAAAACTGAAAACGCCCCAGAAGTTTTTTCTAAACTTCCGGAGCGCTAAAGCTGTAAGAGATTGATTCGATAAACTCATTAATTTACTTTATCAACAATTTTATTTTTTTTGTCTTTTAACGTTATCGTTCCTTTCACATTGGCATTCATGCTTTTCATATCCGTCAAGATATTCAAGGCTTCATCAACATACACATCGTTATTTAAACTCTCGTGCCAACGCTGTCTTTTCTGAGCTAACAAGGTGTCGTTTTTGAACAATTCCATTTCGTATGGCAATGATGTAAAGGTCAGACTGTTTTTATAATCTGCCAAAGCTTTGAATTTTTTAGCGGTCGCTTCCACTGCCGATTCTTCTGCCTTGAATTTTTTGAAATTCAGACTGTACACATTCATATCCTTACGGGAGCTGATCCATTTCGCATTTTCATCGATCAGTTTAAACTGCTCGTTATCTGCCATTCGCTCTTTACTTTTGGCAATAGTTCCTGAAAAATCAAGTCCTTTTACCGGTTGGTAATTTGCCGGATCAATTTTGTCCCAAGGCATTGCATTGTCAATATCACGTTCGCCCATATCGATATAAGAATAACGATCCGGCATCACGATATCACTCAACACCCCTTCACGCTGTGTAGAACCACCGTTTACTCTGTAGAATTTCTGAGTAGTCGTTTTTAAGGCACCTAAATCACCATAAGGATTGCTTCGGATAAACTGATTCAGGTCGATTACATTCTGAACGGTTCCTTTACCATAAGTATGTTTACTTCCGATGATTACACCTCTTTTATAATCCTGGATAGCTGCTGCAAAGATCTCTGATGCCGAAGCCGAGAAGTTATTCACCATTACCACAAGCGGACCATCCCAGTGTACTTTTGACTGTTTGTTGTACAGTACTTCTTTTTTACCGTTAGCCGATTTGATCTGTACCACCGGTCCCTGATCGATAAACAACCCTACCATGTCCACAACGGTTTGCAAAGAACCACCGCCGTTATCACGCAAGTCCATTACGATTCCCTGAACATTCTGTTTTTTCAATCGTTCGATTTCCTGTGCTACATCTTTAAAGGCATCTCTTTTATCTTTATTTTCAAAATCAATATAGAATTTCGGCAAATAAATTACGCCGTAAGTCGCATCCCCTTTTTTAACTAAAGACGATTTTGCGTATGTTTCTTCAATTTCAACCACTTCACGGACAATCGGAATCACTTTAATAGTTCCGTCCACTTTTTTAACGGTTAAACGAACTTCCGTTCCTTTTTTACCTTTAATTTTTTTCACCACATCGTCCAGACGCATTCCAACCACATCAACCGGTTCGTCATTTCCCTGCGCTACTTTCATGATCAGGTCACCCTGCTCCAGTTGTTTTCCTCTCCAGGCTGGTCCGCCAGGGATCAGTTCTGTAATTTCGGTGAAATCGTTTTTCTTTTGTAAACGGGCTCCGATTCCTTCCAGGCTTCCGCTGATGCTGATATCGAATTTCTCTTTATCATCCGGAGCAAAGTAGAAAGTATGCGGGTCAAAACGCTCTACAATAGCATTCAGATAAACAGAGAACCAGTCTTCACGGTCTAATTCCTGAATGAATCCGAAATATTCGTCTAACGATTTTAAAGTCGTTTCACGGGAACTTTTCTCTAATTCTTCAACTGTTTTTGGTTTGGAATCAGCAGCTTTTTTAGTTCCTTCCGCTCCTTTTTTATCTGCTGTACCTTCTTTCTCTTTTTCCTGTAATTTCAGCTTGTCGGTAACCGAAGACAAGACATTCAGTTTTAACTGTTTTTCCCAACGGGTTCTCAGTTCCGATTTGTTTTTAGAAAACGGCTGTTTGTCATAATCCACGCTGATTTCCTCATTTGTATTGAAATCAAATGGTTTGTCCAGTACATCTTTATAGATTTTTTTTGATTCCGCCATACGTTCCATCAAACGTTGGTAAGTCAGATCAAAAAAGGTCAGATCTTTATTTTTGATCATGTCATCGATCTGCGTTTCATATTTGGAAAACTCATCCAGATCCGACTGAATAAAGAATCGTTTCGAAGGATCTAAGGCAGAAATATATTCTTTATAAACACTTTTTGAAAATGCGTCATCCATCGCCACAGGATCATAATGCCCTTTTTCTAAAACAAATGTCAACAGTTCCAGCAAAAGCTTGTCTTTTTCAGGATCTGCTTTTTTGTTAGGCATAAAACTCCAAAGTATTGCTGACAAAGCGGTTATCACCAATACAATCTTATAATTTCTCTTCATAAATTGCCAAAAAGTATTCATTACTATTTTTCAACTAAATTACATAAAAAAGGATGTTACTCTCTTAATATACGGATAATTTTTTGTTAAAGGTTTCTTTTCATTACGGAATTATCACAGATATTCCAAAACTTTAAAAATCAAAAATTGTACCAGGACAAATTTAGAAATTGCTTACTTTAGCGAAACTAAAAAAATACCCCCAAAATGAGTAAGAAACCTTTAATATTGGTTACAAATGACGACAGTATTGTGGCACCGGGAATCAGAGCACTGATTAGTGTAATGAAAGAAATCGGGGAAGTTGTGGTAGTCGCTCCGGACAGTCCGCAATCGGCTATGGGACACGCTATCACCATCAACAATACGCTGCATGTAGAGAAAGTTACCATTGATGCCGATCTGGATACCGAATACAGCTGCTCCGGAACTCCGGTAGACTGTGTTAAAATTGCCGTTCATGAAATCCTGAAGCGCAAACCGGATTTATGCGTATCGGGCATCAACCACGGTTCTAATTCTTCTATCAATATTATTTATTCCGGAACCATGAGTGCCGCTGTAGAAGCCGGTATTGAAGGGATTCCCGCCATTGGTTTCTCTTTACTGGATTTTAGCTGGAATGCCGATTTTGAGCCGGCAAAGGAATTTGTCAAAAAAATCACCCTGGAGGTTCTGGAAAAAGGCCTGCCGGACAGCGTTATTCTGAATGTGAATTTACCGAAACTTCCTGCTCAGGAAATCAAGGGAATCAAAATATGCCGTCAGGCAAAAGCCATGTGGGAAGAGCGTTTTGACAAAAGAACAAATCCGCAGGGAAAAGAGTATTACTGGCTTACCGGTGAGTTTGTCAACCAGGATAAAGGAGAAGATACAGACGAGTGGGCTTTGGCCAATGGTTATATTTCCGTTGTGCCGGTTCAGTTCGACCTTACCGCACACCATGCCATCCAGCAGCTGAACACCTGGAATCTGAACAATTAAGATTAAAACGATGATGCGTACAAAAGATTTAATAATAGGATTTATAATCGGAATACTTGCCGCAGGCCTTGGCTCCTGCCTGTTCCTGTTATTGTTTACAGACATTCACACCATTCAGGGTCTGAAATTTATCCGTCAGCAAAACTTATCCGGAAAGGTCATTACCCTTGGCGCTGTTTTCAACCTGATCTCGTTCTTTTTATTATTAAAATTCCGCAAGGAAGAAATGGCACGTGGCGTTATCCTGGCCACTATCGTTTTAGCAATATTAACCGTTATCCTATAACAGTACACAGAAATCAACAAGCGATGAAATATTACATTATAGCCGGAGAAGCATCAGGCGACCTTCATGGTTCGAACTTAATGAAGCGCCTTTACCAACACGACCCGAATGCCGAAATACGTTTTTGGGGTGGCGATCTGATGCAAAAAACCGGAGGCACTTTAGTTAAACATTATCGCGACCTTGCTTTTATGGGATTTGCGGAAGTGGTTATGAATCTTAAAACGATCCTTAACAATATTAAAATATGCAAAGCCGACATACTGGCTTTTCAGCCGGACGTGCTGATATTCATTGACTATCCCGGTTTTAACATGCGCATTGCAAAATGGGCAAAAGAGCTGGGCATGAAAACCCATTATTATATTTCCCCGCAAATCTGGGCGTGGAAAGAAAACCGTATCAATGCCATCAAGCGGGATGTGGATAAAATGTATGTTATCCTGCCTTTTGAAAAAGATTTTTACGAAAAGAAACACCATTTCCCGGTAGCTTTTGTAGGCCACCCGCTGATCGACGCGATTCACTATCGCGAAAAAACCGATACGGCACGATTCCGACAGGAAAACGATCTGGATGAAAAACCGATTATTGCCCTGCTGCCCGGAAGCAGAAAGCAGGAAATTTCCAAAATGCTTTCGGAAATGCTTTCTGTAGTGGATGATTTTCCCGAATACCAGTTTGTGATCGCCGGGGCACCAAGTCAGGATTTTTCTTTTTACCAGCAATTCCTGACCAACAAAAGGGTACACTTTATTTCCAATAAAACCTACGATCTGTTAAGCGTGGCACATGCCGCCCTGGTTACTTCCGGTACGGCAACACTGGAAACTGCCTTATTTAAGGTTCCCGAAGTTGTTTTATATAAAGGGAACTGGATTTCCTACCAGATTGCCAAGCGTATCATTACCTTAAAATACATTTCGCTTGTAAACCTGATCATGGATAAAGAAGTGGTTACCGAATTGATTCAGGGCGATTGCAATCCTAAAAAAATCAAACAGGAACTCTCTAAATTATTAGAACAGAATCACCGCGCTAAGCTGTTGAAAGAATATGATTTACTGGAAGAAAAGCTTGGTGGCGAAGGCGCGAGCGAGAAAACAGCACAGTTAATTATAAATAATTTAACATAAGCCGGCGAAAATATTTCCCTATTTTTGTTCAAAAGCGATTGATCATGAGAAAGGTTATACAAGTATTCTTTTTATTATTTTTAGTGGTTTCCTGTAAATCTACAGCACCAACAATTATTACTTCTAAAAAAGAAGCCGAAAAAAAAGGACTCTATTCCTACACTCAGAAAGAAAGATCAAAAACTATAGCTTCCTCCTCAAAATCTTCTAAAGCTGATAAAAAAGCGGAAGAAGAATCCCGGAAAACCGATCGTAAAAAACGTAAACTGGTTGAAAAAGACGAACCGGAAAACGATATTATTGTAAGTGACGGAAGCGACAGCTATATTGCAGAACAGTTAACCAATACCGCTATGGACTACCTGGGTGTTCGCTATCGCGGTGGCGGAACGACCCGTGAAGGAATGGATTGTTCCGGACTGGTAACTGCTGTATTCAGTTCTTTTGATCTATCGCTGCCCCGCAGTTCCAACGATATGGCAAAAGTGGGAGAACGACTGGAATTCAAAGACATTAAACGCGGTGACCTGGTATTTTTCAGAACCAACGGTAAGCGCATTATCAACCATGTAGGACTTGTTGTGGAAGTTATGGAAGATGAAATTAAATTTATCCACTCTTCTACCTCCAGCGGTGTTATTATTTCTTCCACAAAAGAGCCTTATTATGAGCGTTCTTTTGTACAGGCCAACCGAATGGTGAACTAAAATAATTTTCATATACCGCTATTTTTCAATACCTTAGAATTTATGAAGGTATTGCGATATCCCATAATAGCGATTGTATTCTTTTTTGTATCGGGCATACTCTATGATTTTTACCGGAAGCCCGACACAAACAACCTGCTGCTGTTTTGCAGTGTTTCCGGCTTTATCTTCTGCCTGAGCTATTATTTTTCACAAAAAGATTTTTTACAGAAAAATTATTTCGGCTTAACGCTCTGCCTGTTTTCTTTTGCTGCCGGAAGCTTCGTGCATCATGTTCATTATGAACCAAATCACCCGCGGCATTATACCCGTTATCTGAAAGAAGACCGTAATGAAATCCGGGGAACACTTTCCGAACGTTTAAAACCCAACGCTTTTGCCGAAAAGTACTATTTTACCATTACCGAAATAAACCGGCATCCGGTTTTCGGAACGTTACTGCTAAACATCCCGAAAACAACTGCCATAGAACAGCCGGCCATTGGTGATGTGTTGTTGCTCAACGGTCCTGTAACCCTCATTCCCAGAGCCATTAATCCTTACCATTTTGATTATGCCGCGTATATGGAAAAGCAAAATGTGTTCCACCAGCTGCACCTGGATAGCGGTAATTTTGTAAAGACCGGCCAAAAAAGAAATTTTGATTTTTATACTGCCCGCTACCGCGACAAACTGCTTTCCGGTTTTTCCATACATCATTTCCGGCCGGAAGTGCAGCATGTTATTGACGCTTTACTTCTCGGACAGCGACAGGATATGGAAAAAGAAACATCGAGCAGTTATACCGATGCCGGCGTGGTGCATATCCTTGCCATTTCCGGACTTCATATTGCCGTTTTATACGGAATGCTGCTTTTTATAATTAAACCGCTTAAAAAGCACAAAAAGGGCAATATCCTGCAATTAGTATCCGTGCTTTCTTTTCTTTGGATCTTTGCCATACTATCCGGACTTTCGGCATCTGTTGTCCGGTCCGTGACGATGTTCAGCATCATTAGTTTCGGGCTATTCCTGAACAGGACAGCTAATATTTACAATTCGCTGGCGGTATCCGTATTGCTGTTGCTGCTGTTTAAACCGGATTTTCTTTTCGATGTTGGTTTTCAGCTGAGCTATATTGCCGTTTTTGCTATTGTCTGGCTGCAGCCATTTTACCGGAAAATAAAGTTTGGCAAAAACCGGATCCTCCATTATTTTACGGACACTGCCCTTATTTCTCTGGCCGCGCAAATTGGTGTGATGCCACTGTGTTTGTATTACTTTAACCAGGTTCCGTCACTCTTCCTGCTGGCCAATCTGGTTGTGATACCGCTTTCTACGGTTATCCTGATCCTGGGAATATTCGTCCTGGTTCTGAATTTTGTTTCTGCTGCTGTTGCGGTATTTTTCGGGCGCCTGCTTTCTTTTTTAATTGAAGTGATGAATGATTATATTGCCTGGGTTGCCTCTTTTAAAGATTTTGTTATCAAAGATATTCCATTTACTTTTTTGCTGATGATCAGCCTGTACCTGAGCCTTATTTTCTTTTTGCTCTGGCTGCGGAAAAAGAGCTTTCCCCGGTTTGCCGGGTGGCTGGTTACCGTGATGGTTTTGCAGTTAGTTTATATGGTGACCCTGACGAATATACGGCAGAAAGACGAACTGGTTATTTTTAACAACCGGAAGCATACCTTGATTACTGTAAAACAAAAGGCCGGCGTTCGCGCTTTCAGCAACGACAGTTTAATTGAAGACAATTACAATCTTAAAATGTACCGTAAAGGTTTGTTTAATCCGGAAGTGCGTTGCTTTCCGTTACAGCAGCTGCTTTTTTACGGGAACCGGAAGATCCTTATTATCGATCATTCCGGGTTGTATGCTGTTGGCGGAAAACCGGATGTGATTATCCTGACGGGTTCTCCGAAAATCAATCTGGAAAGAGTTATGGCAGCCTTACAGCCGGAACTGGTTATTGCAGACGGTACTAATTATAAATCGGATGTAAAACGATGGGAGAAAAGCTGCGAAAAAACAAAAATCCCTTTTTACGCTACGAGTAAAAAGGGATTTTATAAAATTGCTAATACAAATTAACCTTTTAAATCTTTTAGCAATTCTTCAGGAGTTCTGTAACCAACAAGTGGTGCTTTTAACTCCCCTTTTTTATCTAAGATAAACATAGACGGATAGCCCTGAACCTGTAAAAACATGGTAAATTCATGAACACCGTTTCTGCCTCTTCTGTTCGGATCAAAACCCGGATTGGCATATTTTTTACCTTTATAGTTTACTTCCGAATTTCCTTCTGCATTAAATTTTACAGCATAGTAATTCTTGCTCACAAAATCGGCTACTTCTTTATCGCTAAAGGTATTTTTATCTAACATTTTACATGGCCCGCACCAATCGGTATACACGTCCATAAAGATCGGTTTCGGATTTTTCTTTTGTGCTTTAATAGCTTCGTCAAATGTCATCCATTTGATTTCCTGTGCCTGAGCCGTTATTGCTCCAACGGTAAGGAATAACATTAATAGTATTTTTTTCATGTTCTTTTTTATTTAATATTCTTTATTATCTGATTTGCTCCTTCTAACCAAACAGCGGGACCGCCGGCAACATAACCGGAGCTTCCCAATTTTTCAAAATTAATTTTCCCGTCTTTTTCAGTGGCTTTTACAAACCATACTGTAGGATAACCGCGAACACCAAACATGTTCATTAACTGGTTGTTTGTTTGCTGTACTTCCGGTGCCAGTGCTTTTCTTCTTGGAAAATCCAGCTCCACTAAAATAACATTTTCTTTTGCCCAGCTTACAAACTGCGGTTGTAAAAAAACTTCTTTCTGCAAGCGGATGCACCATCCGCACCAATCACTTCCTGTAAAAAATAAGAACAGCGGTTTTTTTTCTTTTTCCGATAACTGTACCGCTTTTTTAACATCGGTATGCCATTCTAATGTTGCCGCTTCCTGCGCATTAGCCCAAAAGCTTACCAAAACAAAAACCAATACTAATCCTATTTTTTTCATATATCAGGTCTTAATTTATTTTACGCCGTGCATTAATTTTTTCAATACCGGGTTCAACAGTATCACGATACCACCGGCCACCAACGGTACAAATGTAAAAATTAAAAAGAAGGTAGACATATCATAATCTCTCACAATATCGTCAATCATTCCTCCAACACTTGCGGCAAGCTTATTCCCGATGGCAATCGCCAGGTACCACATTCCGAACATAAAAGCAATCATCCGGCCCGGAACCAGTTTACTCACATAGGACAAGCCTACAGGAGCCAGACATAGTTCGCCAAGGGTATGCAGTAAATAGGCCAGGATAAGCCAGATCATGCTCACTCTGACCGTTCCTGCCACTGCTCCCTGCGGTATAGCCGAAGAGCCGTAAGCCAGCACTGCAAAACCAAGTCCCATGATGATTAATCCCAATCCGTATTTTACGGCAGCACTCGGGTTGTATTTGCTATCCCACCATTTTGTATATAGCGATGCAAAAACAATGATAAAGAACGAATTCAGCGTACTGAACCACGAAACGGTCACTTCAGAGTTTTCACTTGTAAATTCCCGGTACAGCATCCACAAAACAATTCCCCACATTAAGCCGAAACAAACAAAAAGCGTGATGTTCGATTTTAAAATTACCGATTTGGTTTGTTTGAACAACAGTACCAATACCCAGGTAATAATCCCTAACGGAATAATCGTTAGCAAGGCATTGACCGTATTGAAAATAACCAGCGAGTTTCCATCGAGTGCCCTGTCTGTGAAATCTCTTGCAAACAACACCAAAGAAGTCGCTGCCTGTTCAAAAGACATCCAGAAGAAAACCGTGAAAAATGCAAATACGATAAACGCAAACATCCGGTCTCTTACAATTCTGTCATATCGTAAAATCCTTCCCACGATCAGGAACAGGAACAAGACCAATCCGATCAGAATAACCACTAATGGTCCGGCTAATGTTTCTTTGGAAACAATAAATTCCTGCGGTAAGATATTGATATTGCCTATTTTTGATAACGGGTCATTAAAAATAAATAAAACTCCGATAACGGATGTTAAAAGAATCAGAATTTTATCTAAAGTCGTAAAAGGGTTTCTTTTTTCGGCAGCTGCTGCCGCGGCTTCGCGTTTTTCTTTTTTCGGCACTTCACCAATTGTTCCGAAAAGCGGTTTGGCCATCCAGAACTGCAACGTTCCTAACAGCATAAAGATTCCGGCAAGTCCGAATCCCCAGCTCCAGCCTACTTTTTCGGCCAGGTAGCCGCAAAGCATCATTCCGAAGAAGGCTCCGGCATTTACCCCCATATAAAAAATGGTATAGGCACCGTCCTTTTTCTCCGGCAGGTCTTTATACATTTCGGAGATAATGGACGTCATGTTCGGTTTAAAAAAACCGGTTCCGATTACCAGCAAAGCCAATCCGAAATACAGCATGAATTCCGATTCAATGGCCATAGCGGCA